>DATMXC010000180.1:0-4549 GCA_035561915.1 Gammaproteobacteria bacterium | reverse complement strand
GGTGGGGGCGAGACCGTACAGTTCGCCCTGATGGCTGCCGCTGTAACTCATGCGCGCAACCACCTGGTCGCCCTCGGCGATCAGCTCTTCAATGGCATTGTGAAAGTCGGGAAAGGCCACCCGCACCATCGCCATGTATTCCTTGAAACTCTTGATGCCCTGCATGTTGAGGCCGAGTGAGCCGCGGAAGGCAATATCGGCGGCGATCAGCTCATCGGCGATCGCGGCATTCCATTTATTCCAGAGTTCCTCGTAGTAACGCCGGACGATGGCTTTGTTATCTTGTGTGGACATCCGTACAGTATCAAATAGCCGCCGATAACTATCAAGCCTTTTCAGCTTGCAAGCCGCCGCCGGTTATTTGATACTGGCCGCATGAGCGAACCTTATTACCGTCACCACCTGTTTTTCTGTACCAACCAGCGTGAAGGCGGCGCGGCCTGCTGCCAAAATCATGACGCACTGGCCATGCGCGACTACGCCAAGGCCCGCATCAAGGCTCTCGGCCTACGCGGCGAGGGTCAGGCGCGGGCGAATACGGCCGGCTGCATGGACCGCTGCGAAGAGGGACCGGTGCTGGTCGTCTACCCCGAGGGGGTCTGGTACACCTACGTGGATAAAGAAGACATAGACGAGATCATTGAGGAACATGTCCTCAACGGGCGTATCGTTGATCGCCTGAGAATCTAGCGGTCCATGTTACAAACGATGGTCGCTCCCGACGTCCTGACTCCCACGACACTAGTACATCCCTGTACGTCGCAAGCCGTTGTTGAGGCGCGGGCGCTGCGCAAATTTTACGGCGACGTACCGGTGGTAGACGGCGTGGATCTGCGCGTGCGGCCCGGTGAGTGTTTTGGGCTGCTCGGTCCCAACGGCGCCGGCAAGACCACCACGCTACGCATGCTGCTCGGCGCCACCCCGATCAGCGAAGGGGAGTTGAAGGTGCTCGGCCATACGGTGTCAGGGCAAGCGCGCGAAATGCGCGCACGCATCGGCGTCGTCCCGCAGCAGGATAATCTCGATCCCGATTTCACCGTCATCGAAAATCTGCGCGTCTATGCCAGTTATTTCGGCCTGGGCGGCGCGGACATCGAGCGGCGGATAACCGAGCTGCTGGCCTTCACGGCTCTCGAAGGCAAAGCCCAGGCCCCCATCAATACCCTCTCCGGGGGCATGAAGCGCCGCCTCACCCTCGCCCGCGCCCTCATCAACGATCCTGATCTGTTGATCCTGGATGAGCCGACCACGGGCCTGGACCCGCAGGCGCGACAGCTCTTGTGGCAACGGTTGCGCACGCTGTTGAGCCAAGGCAAGACCCTGATTCTCACCACCCACTACATGGAAGAGGCCGAGCGGCTCTGCGACCGCGTGGCGGTGATGGACCAAGGGCGCATCCTGTCCGAAGGCAGCCCCGCGCAACTCATCAGGCAGCACATCGAGCCGCATGTAGTGGAGGTCTATGGCCCGGAGGTGGAGCACTGGTACCAGGAATCCGGCCAGCGCCTCGCCGACCGTGTGGAACACGCCGGCGAGACGGTATTTTGCTACAGCCGCGACGCCCACGCCTTGCTGGATGACCTCAGTGCGCGGCCGGGTTTACGCTACGTGCACCGCCCCGGCAACATGGAGGATGTGTTCTTGAAACTCACCGGACGCGATTTACGTGACTAACATCGAGATCACGCCAAGCCGCAAAGGCGCAAGGCTTGTAAAATCGTTCATTACTAAAACCCAATGAAAATATTGCGACTTGGCGTCTTTGCGTGCACCCTATAAAGTGAATCCCGGCCTCCCCACCATCAGCCTACGCTGGCTGCCCGTCTGGCGACGCAATTTTCTGGTCTGGCGCAAGCTGTTCGGTCCCGCCATGCTCGGCAATTTCGTCGAGCCGATGCTCTACCTACTGGCCCTGGGCTACGGTCTCGGCAGCTTCATCGGCCCTATGCAAGGCCTATCGTACAGCGCCTTTCTCGCCTCCGGGCTGGTCTGTTCCAGCGCCATGAACACCGCCACTTTCGAGGCCTTGTACTCGGCCTATACGCGCATGTCGCCTCAGCAGACCTGGCCCGGCATGCTCGCCACCCCGCTCGCCGTGGATGACATCGTACTGGGTGAACTCCTGTGGGCCGGCACCAAGAGCCTGTTCTCCGTCGCCCCCATCGTCGCAGTCGCCGCCGGCCTGGGCCTGGTGCACGATCTCAACGCCCTGTGGGTGTTGCCGATCGCCCTGTTCGCCGGCAGTTGCTTCGCCGCGCTGGCCCTGGTCGTCACCTCCTACGCCAAGAGCTACGACTTTTTCCTCTATTACTTCACCCTTATCATTACCCCCATGTTTCTGGCCAGTGGTGTGTTCTTCCCGCTCGACGCCATGCCGCTCACCCTGCAACATGCGGCGCAGGTATTGCCCCTCACCCACGCCGTCGAACTGGTGCGCCCCTTGATGACCGGACAACCTTTGCCCAACCCCCTCCCGCACCTAGCGGTCTTGCTGCTCTACGGGCTGGCGGGCTTTTATCTTTCCTGCGTACTACTGCGCCGCCGGCTGATGGCCTGAAATCCTCCGTATTTCGTTGACGCCGTGCCCTCCCAACCCTTATAATGCGCGCGCTGTGAACAAGGCCAGGGGAACCGGTTTGGCGCTGATCGGGGTTGGGAGCATACTCACCTCGATGGTGCTGGCTGGTCTGATACTGGGATATGGCCTCGATGTGTGGTTGGATACCCTCCCCCTCTTCATGTTCATCCTTGGCTGCCTGGGGTTTGTGGGCGGCCTTCTGAAGGTTTATAAGCTGTTGAGCCGGCCAGAGTCGAAACAGTGAGGCGGGGGCACCCCGATCTCAGCAGTTCGCTGCCGGGTGCCGCGCGCGCGGTGATGGTCTACGAAGTCGCCATCGCGGTGGGCGCCGCGCTGTTGTTTTTTGTGTTGCAGGGGGGGCTCCAGGCATTGTCCGCGCTATATGGGGGGCTCATTACCCTCATCATGACCCTGCTACTCAGGCGCCGCGTGACGAAGCTCACGGAGGCCGCTACACAGGGCAACGCCACCGGCGCGGCGGCGGTAGGGGTCATGCTACGGTTTTTGTGGGTGCTGCTGTTATTTGGGATGGGCTTTGCGGTATTCAAACTTGATCCGCTCGCCAGCATTGTAGGGTTTGGTCTTGCCCAATTGGGCTATGTTATAGCGATGCGTAAGGCATCCTATTAGATAAGGTACGTGATGTGAGTGAAGCAGCTAGCTCGGGTGGAGGCGGGACCGTTGAATACATTCAACACCACCTCACCAATCTTTGCGTAGGCGACTGCGGTGGCACCGGCTTTTGGGCCTGGCACCTCGATACCATCGTCATCAGCTTCCTGTTGGGCGCCCTGATCCTGATCGCCAGTTGGCGGCTGGGCCGTAGGCTGAGCCCGGATAAGCCCGGCGGCTTTCAGAACACGGTTGAAGCGATACTGGAATTTGTAAGCGGACAGGTCAAAGACGCCTTTCCCGGCCACAATCCCCTCATCGCGCCGCTCGCGCTCACTATTTTCCTCTGGGTGTTTCTGATGAACGCCATGGATCTGATCCCGGTGGACCTGTTACCGTGGATCGGCGAGCATCTTGGTTTGGAGCACCTCAAGGTGGTGCCGACCACCGATCTCAGCGCTACCCTGGCGATGTCGCTCAGTGTGTTTATCCTCATCATCTTCTACAACATCAAGGTAAAGGGCCCGGTGGGCTACCTCAAGATGTTCCTGTTCCACCCGTTTGGCAAATTTCTGATCCCGGTCAACATCGTCATGACCCTGATTGAGGAGTTGGCGAAGCCCCTCAGCCTGGGCCTGCGACTGTTTGGCAACCTGTTTGCGGGCGAGCTGGTGTTTCTGCTCATCGCGCTGATCGGCGGCACCCTGGTCACGGGTATCTTCGGCTGGTTGTTCTGGTTCCCGCTTCAGGTCACTCTGGATCTGGGCTGGCTGATCTTCCACCTGCTGGTCATCACCTTGCAGGCGTTTATTTTTATGGTTTTGTCTATCGTTTATTTGGGGATGGCGCACTCGGAACATTAACAGCAGGGACTAGGATCTAGGGATTAGGGGAAAACGCCCCAGCCCTAGCCCCTTATTAGAGATTTTCAATTTGCTATTTTAGGAGAGTAACCAATGACACCTGATATGATTGCAATGATTTATGCCTATACCGCAGTGGGCGTGGGCGTGATTCTGGCCGCCGCCGGTTTGGGCTCGGCCATCGGCTGGGGCCTGATCTGCGCCAAGACGCTGGAAGGCATTGCGCGCCAGCCCGAGATGCGCCCCGCGTTGATGACCAACATGTTCATCTTCGCCGGTCTGATGGAATCGTTTCCATTCATCATTCTGGCGTTTGCGATGTGGTTCCTGTTCGCCAACCCGTTCGTCGGCGCTGTGCAAGCGGCGCTCAAAGCCGCCGGCGGCTAATACTTACCGCTGACTGATTGTAGCGAGGCTGACTAGATGAATATCACAGTAACCCTGTTTGCCCAGATGCTGGCGTTCGCGCTGCTCATCTGGTTCGTCAACAAACTTC
>DATMXC010000179.1:0-6520 GCA_035561915.1 Gammaproteobacteria bacterium | reverse complement strand
CCCCCACCCTGTCCCGCCCCCTAAACAGGGGGCGGGGACCCAATGGAAAGTGTAGTTTTAACAACATGACTTGTTAGTAATAATTCTTGGAGGTAGGTATGAAGTTGAATAACTTGATATTGAGCGCCGCGATTGCCGCCGCATTGGGCATGATATCTGCACCTGCGGTATTTGCAAGTGACCATGGCAAGGGTAAGGAGACGGAAAAGGCCGAATCCAGCCACGCTGCCAATCATAGCGGGAAGCACGACACCGACAAACACCGTGAGAGCAACAGCAAAGACGACAAAGGCAAACTGAAATCCGAAAAGCACGATCAAGACTCTACGGAGAGTGACTCCGAGGAAAACGATGACTCCGAAACGGAATCAGAAAGCTCCGTTTTAGATTCCCTGTAACCCCAGCAGCAGTATGTTTGGAATATACCGGGCAGTGTAAACTGCCCGGTATATATAACAGGAGATTTTTATGATCAGCCAGCACAAGCCGATGCCCCAACAGTGGGACTGGGTCACCCGTTTTCTGCATTTCGGGTTGGCCATCACGGTAACTCTGCAACTGCTCAACAGCTTGGTTATTGAAAAACCCGAGCCTGCACATCCTTTATCTGGATTTGAGGCGCTTATGCTTGACATACACGAGTGGCTCGGCTTGGCCGCTTTCGCCATCGTACTGCTGCATTGGGCATGGAGCCTATGGGGGTTGGGAGGGTATGGCGCACGCCATCTGCTCCCTTGGAACAGGGAGGGGCGCACCGAAGTGGCCACAGGTCTGCGTGAGATCTTCAAGGGTAGACTGCCATCCGGTGGTCCCAAGGACAAACTCGCTGGCCTTATTCATGGACTGGGTTTATTAGCGGTGCTCGGCATCGCCGCAACGGGCGCCGTGCTGTTCTTTTTTATGCCTGAAGACGGCAAGCTTACTATGATCACCGGCGCAGCGAGCGAGCTGCACGAATTCATTTCCATCTTTGTGTGGACCTATTGGGGTGGCCATGTGGGGATGGCGCTGCTACATCACTTCATCGCCCGCGACGAGATACTGCCGCGCATGTTTTCTCCAAGCAAGAAGTAATAGTCGTGTAGGAGGTTTATGAATCTCCGCGCCCCGCAGAGTCGAACTCGATATGAAAACGGTGAAGAAAGCGATGAATGATGGGCGCAAAAAGAATCGCCGCAATCATGATAAGCGCAAGGCCGCTGTATAGCGCATAAATACCAGCGAACACCTTGCCCTCAAAGGTCTGCATGGGAGCAAGTGGGCCCATGCCGGACAATATCATAGCCGCATTAGCAAAGGCATCCACCCAATGCATGCCCTCGAAATGATGATAACCGAGTACCCCTGCCAGTAGTGATATGGAAACGAGCAGCAGGCCTGAGGCCGTGCTGAGGATAAGCCGGCGGACGAACGCCGGCCAGGGCAAGAGCGGGTGGGTGTGGTGTTCAAACATAGCTAACCTCGGCTAACCACTCAAATGAACAGATATCCTGTCTGCGTGGCTTCCTATATCTTCGTTAATACCCGATCTGCCGCAGACAGCGTGGCGGCGATTTCATTGTCGCCGTGAGCGGCTGAGACGAAACCGGCTTCGAAGGCGGAAGGCGCGAGATAGACACCCTCTTCCAGCATGCCGTGGAAGAATTTTTTGAAGCGCTCAACGTCACAGGCCATGACTTGCGCGAAATTGTGAACAGTAGTTTCTACCGTGAAAAATAATCCGAACATCCCGCCTACTTGATTCGAGGTTAAAGGAACACCCGCTTTTTTTGCACGTTCTTCGATGCCGTCGGTTAAGCGCTTTGTTGTTGCGCCGAGCTTGGAGAAGAAATCGGGTTGAGAGATCAGATCGAGTGTGGCAAGGCCAGCCGCGAGCGCCACCGGATTCCCCGACAGTGTGCCGGCCTGATAGACGGGCCCCAATGGGGCGATATGCTGCATGATGTCCTTGCGGCCGCCAAAGGCGGCGACCGGCAGTCCGCCACCGATGACCTTGCCGAGTGTGGTGAGATCCGGCCTGATGTTATAGAGTTTCTGCGCGCCGCCCAGGGCAACGCGGAAGCCGGTCATGACTTCATCAAAAATCAGTACGCTGCCGTATTCATTACACAAACTACGCAGGCCCTCTAGGAATCCTGGCAGCGGCGGCACGCAATTCATATTGCCCGCCACCGGCTCGACGATGACGCAGGCGATGTCTTTGCCGTAACGATCAAAGGCTGCGAGCGCCGGCTCAATTTCATTGTAAGTGAGCGTGATCGTATGCTCAGCGAGCGCCGCAGGAACACCGGCGGAACTCGGCACACCGAGCGTGAGTGCACCGGAGCCTGCCTTGATCAGCAATGAATCGGAGTGCCCGTGATAGCAACCTTCGAACTTAACGATCTTATCGCGGCCGGTAAAACCGCGCGCCAGACGGATTGCGCTCATAGTCGCCTCGGTACCGGAGCTGACCAGCCGCACCATTTCGATGGAGGGCATCAGCGCGCAAATCTTTTCCGCCATCTCGACTTCAATCGCGGTGGGCGCACCGAAGCCCAGACTGCGCGCTGCGGCCTCCTGCACCGCCTTGACGACTGCGGGGTGGGCGTGACCGGCTATCATCGGCCCCCAGGAGCCTACGTAATCAATATAGCGGTTATCGTCCTCATCAATCAGATAGGCGCCTTCGCCGCGTTTGAAGAATAACGGTTCTCCGCCTACGCCGCGAAAGGCGCGCACCGGTGAATTGACACCGCCCGGGATATGTTGCTGGGCCTGCAAAAAAAGCGCATGCGATCGGGACGTGTTCATTTTTCTTCTCACAGTTGAAAAAGTTTTGTATAACAACTTGCGGCATAGGTTACGTTCGGATGACCGAACAGGCCGTTTATCACCGCCAGCATGTCGGCGCCTGCCTCAATGAGCACCCCGCCGTTTTCAGGCGTGATGCCACCGATGGCTATGATGGGGATGGATATTTTTTTTCTGACCTCGCGCAACAAAGAGAGGTCAACCGACGTAGCATTAGGTTTGGTGAGCGAGGCGAAGAAGCGTCCGAAGGCGACATAATCGGCGCCGGCGGCCTGCGCCTCCAGGGCCATTTCCAGCGAGTTGTAACACGACACGCCGATCAAGGCTCGCGGTCCCAGCACTGCCCGCGCCTCGGCGAGGCTCACGTCATCGCGCCCGATATGGACACCGTCGGCGCCGACGATTTCGGCCAGCGCAACGTCATCGTTGATAATCAAAGGCACTCCGTGACGGCGGCAAAGAGCGAGCAAGGCGCGCGCCTCTTCGCTACAGCACAGCGGGTCGGGTTCCTTGGAGCGGTATTGAACAACCGATGCGCCGCCCTGGATGGCTTGTGCGACGCGATCCATCAGGTCACTACCTATCAGGCCGGTATCGGCAATCGCATAAAGTCCACGCCATTGCATTTTGACATCGCCGCAGCTAGGCACGGTCTGATTCATGTGTCCTGACCTTCTTCGTTGCGCGCCCAATATAAACGGTTCGGCAGATACTCTCCCTTACCGATGCAATAACCGTATTTGAGCGTCTCCCAGGTATAGTGCTGCGCTTCGTACACCGCGGTGAACGGTTCCAGCCCGTGCGCCAGCATGCCGGCGATGGCGGATGACAGGGTACAGCCTGAACCATGGTAGTTATTAGGCAAGCGCTCCCACGTGAATGACTCGAGCCGGCGACGATTGCCATACAGATTATTGACGACCTCGGGGGTATCTTCGTGCGTGCCGGTGATGAGCACGAATTCACTACCTTGATCCATGAGTTGTTGCGCACAGGCGTCCAGTGTATCCGCCCCGGGCGCCAACATCCGCGCCTCAAGGCTGTTCGGCGTCAACACCGTCGTCAAAGGTAGAAGCAACGAAATCATGGCGTCTTGCAATGAACTGTCGGCCAGGGGATGTCCGCCGCCCGCGGACAACACCGGGTCAAGAACAACAGGGATATTGGGATAATCTCTCAACAAGGTGTGTATCGCCTCGGCGTTCTCGCGCGTGCCGATCATTCCGATTTTGAAGGCAGCTGGAGGCATTTCCTCCAGCACCGCCCGCGCCTGCTCGATCACCAGGGTTGCGCTCATGGCCGAATACTCTATGACATCATGCGTGTTCTGCACGGTGACGGCGGTGATCACCGGCGCAGCCTGGCAACCCATGCTGGCCAGCGCTTCGATATCGGCCTGGATTCCGGCTCCGCCGGTGGGGTCGTTACCGGCGAAGACCATCACCATCGGCACTGCTTGACGTTTGCTATTCATGTGAGCGTATTTTACCGCATGTTGGGGCGCCAGTAATTAAAGATGATGTCGTCCATCCATTTAGCATTTAGATCGATATATAATAGCGTAACAATAATCTGTTACTGGAAACTATGAAGACTTACATGTGTGTCATTTGCGGCTTTATCTACGATGAGGCCACCGGATTGCCCAGCGAAGGCATCCCCCCGGGTACAAAATGGGAAGACCTCCCACTCAATTGGGTCTGCCCGGAATGCGGGGCCCGCAAGGAAGATTTTGAAATGGTGGAGATTTAGCTGTAGATCTGGTGTGACTTCCGCCATACCAGGGTATGGTTGTTCTCAGGCATCTCGTAGTCCTTCAGCAATATCATATCTTGCGCGTGAGCCAGGCTATCTAGCGCCTCGAAGTCCCGGATGCCGCTTGACGGCTCGCGCGCCTTGAGCCATTGATCGAATCGGGCGTTGCTGTCGCTCGTATAGCCGCCGCGATAATTGAAGGGTCCGTAAAGGGCGAACACCCCATTGTCCTGCAAGGCCGAGCCCGCACCCGCGAACATCCGTTCCACTTGTGGCCAAGACATAATGTGAGCCGTATTGGCGCTAAACACGGCGTCGAAGCGTTGCTCAGGCCAATGCTCATCGTCCACATCCAGTCTGATCGGCGGATGCACATTGGGTAGCCGGTACTCGTCCAGCCACATCATGATGCCCATATGATGGCCGACGAGATCACTGGGCTGCCAAATGAGATGAGAAAGCTGCGATCCAAAATACACGGCGTGCTGGCCCGTCCCGCTGCCGATCTCAAGCACGGTGCGGCGATCCTTGAATACTTCCCACAACACCTTAAGGATCGGAACCTTGTTCTGGTCGCAAGCCTCGGAATACGGTTTCATGACGCCTTTAACACACCGGCAGATTAGACCACAGCAACTTGCTGCATGGCGGAGCAAACGGTTTCCAGTTGAGATTCGACTTTAACACTCCTCAGCTGAAACTGGAAACCCGCGAGACTGTGACTATGGGGTCTGTTTGGTGGGCGATGCAAGGCTCGAACTTGCGACCCCTGCCGTGTGAAGGCAGTGCTCTACCACTGAGCTAATCGCCCTGCAGAACATGGAATCTTACGTGTCCGGGCGGGCAGCGTCAAATTATGCTGCCCTTGCTTGATAGCTGTTAAAATAGCGCAGTTCCCAATTGTGACGTTAATCATGAGCATCCGCACCCGTTTCGCCCCCAGTCCAACCGGCTACCTGCACGTCGGCGGAGCGCGCACTGCCTTGTATTGCTGGCTTTATGCGCGCAAGCACGGCGGAACATTTATCCTGCGCATCGAAGACACCGATCTCGAACGTTCCACCGCCGAGTCGGTGAATGCGATTCTGGAAGGCATGACCTGGCTCGGTTTGGAGTATGACGAAGGCCCGTTTTATCAAACGGAGCGTTTTGATCGCTATCGCGCCGTGATTCAGCAACTACTCGACGAAGGCAAGGCCTACCACTGCTATTGCAGCAAAGAAGAACTGGATGCGCTGCGCGCCGACCAACTGGCGCGTAAGGAAAAACCGCGTTACGACCGGCGCTGGCGTGACTCCAAGGCCACACCGCCGCAGGGCGTTCCACCGGTGGTGCGCTTCAAAAATCCTTTGTCCGGTGACGTGGTAGTCAACGATCTTATCAAGGGCACCGTTGTATTCCAAAATGACGAGCTCGATGATCTGGTCATCGCGCGCTCCGACGGTTCTCCGACCTACAATTTTACCGTGGCGGTGGACGACTGGGACATGGGCGTCACTCATATCATCCGCGGTGACGATCATCTCAATAATACGCCGCGCCAGATCAATATCCTCAAGGCGCTCGGCGCCCAGCCGCCCGCCTACTCCCATGTGCCGATGATCTTAGGCTCCGATGGACAACGCTTATCCAAACGTCATGGCGCCGTCAGTGTGATGCAATACCGCGAGGACGGTTTTTTGCCCGAGGCGCTGCTCAATTATCTGGTGCGGCTCGGCTGGGCGCATGGCGATCAGGAGATCTTCTCGATTGACGAGATGATCGAGCTGTTCGATATCAAAGACGTTCATCGCGCCGCCAGCGCCTTCAACACGGAAAAGCTGCTGTGGCTGAATCAGCACTACATCAAAATCTCCGACCCCGCGCATATCGCGCATCACTTGAGCTGGCACATGGGCAGGCTGGGTGTGGATCCCGCGCAGGGCCCGGACTTGGTGGAAGTGGTCAAGGCCCTGCGCGAACGCGCCAAGAC
>DATMXC010000178.1:0-3323 GCA_035561915.1 Gammaproteobacteria bacterium | reverse complement strand
GCCGTGGGCCAAACAGCGCTTCGATAAAATCCTGCTCGACCCGCCACGCACCGGCGCCCTGGAGATCATTCAACAACTTCCCGCGTTCGATGCCGCGCGCATCGTCTATGTCTCATGCAACCCCGCCACCCTGGCGCGTGATGCGCGCGCATTGACGGAAAACGGCTACACGTTAATAAGCGCGGGCGTGCTGGATATGTTTCCTCACACCACGCATGTTGAATCCATCGCGTTGTTTGAAAAATACGAAAATAGTATCTAACGATACAAACGCCTTAGTCCCTTCCCCCTTGAGGGGGAAGGAGCAAAGCGCGCGGGGCCTGTGGCCACGCGGATGCTGTTTGCCATGAATTAAAATATAGCGTTTAATACATTCTGTATAAGCCTGTTCGGTGCGTAGACTATAGTGCTTCATCCGCACCCGTTCATGCACTTGATCCAGTAAACGAGGGCGATCTGACATAGGGGTTCAGGGCTTGCCAATTGAGCGAAAAGAGCTCTGACCACTTAAATAGACCCCTTAAAATACTCAAGGATTTCTTCTATGACACGACTTTTCTATCTAATTTCAATATTGGCCTTTGGTTTATTGGTCTCGGGATGTACAACAACCCCTGCACTTCACGTAATCGGAATATACGAGGCGCGAGCAAAGGAAGTTGTTGTAAATATCACTGACGACACAAGGCCCGTTGTGCTCGCGCTTACAGCTTACGATAAAACACTTTGGAAAGTTAACCTAAAAGATGGAGTCAAACTCAAGAGAATAATTCTCGCTGGCTATCACTCGCAGCATGTGACAGGTTTACCACCGAACACTCCTATTGAGGTATACACATACGACCCATCGCCCTGCGAACTATGCTGGCAAGGGCCATACATCATTCATTATTCTTCCTATCAAGAACCTTCTGTAGAGCTAAGAAAAATCACCGGTCTAGATGTCACATCGTATCAATGGCTCTATCAAGGAGTTGAATTCTCCATATTTCCTGGCATGAAAAAATGGATAGAGCAAAAGGATAAAGTTTCAACACAACATAATCCACTTAGAAGATCTGCTGCTGGAATTCCAATGGCATGCGGCTGCCCTGAGGGAACGCCAATCGGAAAATGTAAATGTGCAGTTAATTCACAGGAAGCATGTTCTTGTGTAGTTGAGCAATAACGTAAGAGGAAACATATTATTTGGAACAAGAACTAAGGGGTTAGAGCTCTTTTAGCAGGGATGCATGGCGGCGCGGTAACGATTTTACGTTTGTTGCATCGCGCCGGACAGTGGTCTTGATTCCCAAACAGGTGCCTCAATTAACCCACTTCCGTGCATTGCGGAACATGCGCAGCCACGGGCCGTCCTCGCCCCACTCGTCCGGATGCCAGGAGTTGGCGATGGTGCGGAACACACGCTCGGGATGCGGCATCAGGATGGTGAAACGGCCGTCGGGGGTGGTGAGGCCACAGATGCCCAGCGGCGAACCGTTGGGATTCGCGGGGTAGACCTCGGCCGGTTTGCCGTAATTGTCCACCCAGCGCAAGGCGACCAGTCCTTTGTTCAGCGCCTGCCGTGGACCGGCGTCGGTCTGGAATTCGGCGCGGCCTTCGCCGTGCGCGATGGCGACCGGGAGGCGCGAACCCGCCATATCCTGGAAGAATAACGAGGGCGATCGTAGGATCTCCACCAGTGAAAAACGCGCCTCGAATTGTTCCGACTTGTTGCGTACAAACTGCGGCCAGTCCGCTGCGCCGGGGATCATCTCTCGCAACTGCGACATCATCTGACAGCCGTTGCAAACACCCAATGCAAAGCTGTCGCTGCGATTGAAGAATGCGGCGAATTCATTGCGCACATGTGAATTAAACAGGATGGCCTTGGCCCAGCCGGCGCCCGCACCCAACACGTCACCGTAAGAAAATCCGCCGGGCGCCACCATGCCCTGAAATTCGTCCAAACGTCTGCGCCCTTGCAAAATGTCGCTCATGTGCACGTCCACGGCGGTGAAGCCCGCGCGATCAAAGGCGGCGGCCATTTCGACGTGGCCGTTGACACCCTGTTCACGCAACACGGCGATGCGCGGCTTCAGACCTTTTTTGATATAGGGTGCAGCGATGTCTTCATTGACGGCAAAGGTCAGGCTGGCACTTAAGCCCGGATCCAGCGCATCGAGCAGGGCGTCGTATTCCTGTTGCGCAGAGACCGGATCATCGCGCAATTTCTGCATCTGATACGACGTCTCCGACCAGGCGCGCTGCAAGTTCACGCGTATATCGGAAAGTATCGTCTTGCCGTGATGCGTGAAGACGATGCGATCCATGTCGTTGAGCCGGCCGCAGTCGTGGCTGTAGCGGCCCAGCCCATGTTCATTCAAGAAGGTAAGGACACGTTCCTTGTCCGCCATGCGTACCTGCAAAACGGCGCCCAGCTCTTCACTGAACAGCGCCGCGCAGGTATTGCTGTCAATGCCGTCGAGGTGCACGGTGACACCGGTGTGCCCGGCAAAGGACATTTCACACACCGTCGCACACAGACCGCCGTCCGAGCGGTCGTGATAGGCAAGCAGCAACTCTTGCTCGTTGAGCCGTTGTATCGCGGCAAAAAAAGATTTCAGCAGGTCCGGATCGTTCAAGTCCGGCGACTCTCTCCCCAGGCGATTATAGACCTGCGCCAGCGCCGAACCGCCCAGCCGGTTTTCACCCATACCAAGATCAACCAGGATTAGCGCGGTCTCGCCCCGGTCGCTGCGTAACTGCGGCGTGAGCGTCTTGCGGCAATCGAGCACGGATGCAAAGGCGCTGACGATCAGCGACAGCGGCGCGGCGACAAGCTTGGTGGCGTCGCCGTCGCGCCACAGGGTTTTCATGGAGAGCGAATCCTTGCCGACGGGTATTGCTATGCCGAGGCGCGGGCATAGCTCCATGCCCACGGCTCGCACCATATCAAACAGCGCGGCGTCTTCGCCCGGGTGGCCCGCGGCAGCCATCCAGTTGGCGGAGAGTTTGATATCGGAGATCGCCGCGATGCGGGCAGCAGCGATGTTGGTGATCGCCTCCCCTACCGCCATGCGCCCCGAGGCGGCGGGATTGAGCAGCGCCAGCGGCGTGCGCTCGCCGACGGCCATCGCCTCGCCGGTGTACGCGTCGAAACCGGTGGCGGTGACGCCTACATCGGCCACCGGCACCTGCCATGGCCCTACCATCTGGTCGCGGGCAACCAGCCCGCCCACGGTACGATCGCCGATCGTGATGAGAAAACCTTTGCTCGCCACGGCGGGAAAACGCAATACATGCAATGCGGCCTCGTGCAGTTCGAGCCCGTGCGTGTCGAA
>DATMXC010000177.1:0-7816 GCA_035561915.1 Gammaproteobacteria bacterium | reverse complement strand
CAGCCCTTTACCAAACGCCAGTGCTTCATGGGCGTGCAGCGCAAAGGCCAATAATCGCACCATCATGCGCTCGTCGGTTTCCGACGAGTGGCAGGCGAGAGTGAGTGCATGATCGTGATAGTAATTACGGTCCATGTCGGCAATTTGCAGCTCGGCTTTGAAGATAGTTGCTTTAAGGGCCATATATAGTCGCCGTTACCGTGGATTTAACTCTGAAGCAAAATGCATGTAGGTTTGAAGAATACCTGATTTGGAGTCTTGAGACCGAGGGTTTAAGGGTTGGTTATTCAGGCAATCCATGCTCCCCACATTCAATCCATGCCCATTCGGCATGGTCAGATAGCCCTATGCGGGTCGCGGTGGAGCCGTAGTTATGAGATAATGCCAAGGAACCTCTGATGTGTCGGAGGTTCCTCAATTTCTTTTCTGGAATACTATCTTGATTTCTACAGCCAATATCACCATGCAGTTCGGGGCCAAGCCCCTGTTCGAAAATATCTCGGTCAAATTCGGTGGCGGTAATCGCTACGGCCTGATCGGCGCCAACGGTTGCGGCAAGTCCACGCTGATGAAAATACTGGGCGGTGACATGGCGCCGTCGTCGGGGAACGTCTCCGTGGACTCCAACGAGCGCCTCGGCAAGCTGCGCCAGGACCAGTTCGCCTTCGAGGACTACACGGTGCTGGATACCGTCATCATGGGCCACGCCGAACTGTGGCGCGTGAAGCAGGAGCGCGAGCGCATCTACTCGCTCGCGGAAATGAGCGAGAAAGACGGCATGCAGGTGGCCGAACTGGAAGCTACGTTCGCCGAACTGGACGGTTATACCGCCGAGGCGCGTGCCGGTGAATTGCTGATGGGCGTCGGCATCCCGGTGGAGCAGCATGCCGGTTTGATGAGCGCGGTAGCGCCGGGTTGGAAGTTGCGTGTGTTGCTGGCGCAGGCCCTGTTCGCCGATCCTGACATCCTGCTGTTGGACGAGCCCACCAACAATCTCGACATCAGCACCATTCGCTGGCTGGAAGAGGTGCTCAACGAGCGCGGCAGCACCATGATCATCATCTCCCACGACCGTCACTTTTTGAACCGCGTCTGTACGCACATGGCGGATCTTGACTACGGCGAGTTACGTGTCTATCCGGGCAGCTATGACGAATACATGACCGCCGCCACGCTGGTCCGCGAACAGTTGTTTGCCGACAACGCGAAGAAAAAAGCCCAGATCGCAGAGTTGCAGACCTTCGTCAGCCGTTTCTCCGCCAATGCCTCCAAGGCCAAGCAGGCGACCTCGCGCGCCAAGCAGATTGACAAGATCAAGCTGGAGGACGTCAAACCGTCGAGCCGGGTCAGCCCTTTTATCCGTTTCGAGCAGGAGAAAAAGCTCTATCGTTTGGCCTTGGAAGTGAAGCGACTGAGTAAAGGCTATGATGAGACTCCGCTGTTTCGTGGCCTCAATCTGATGGTCGAGGCGGGCGAGCGCGTCGCCGTGATCGGTCCCAATGGTATCGGTAAGACCACCCTGCTGCGCACCTTGGTCGGTGACCTGAAGCCGGATAGCGGCATGGTTAAATGGTCTGAAAATGTCCGTATCGGTTACTTTGCCCAGGACCACGCCGCCGACTTTGCCACCGATATGAACTTGTTCGACTGGATAACCCAATGGAAGAAAGAACGTGACGATGAGCAGATGATGCGCGCCACCTTGGGGCGATTGTTGTTTTCCCAGGACGATATCGCCAAATCAGTCAAAATCATCTCCGGCGGCGAGCAAGGGCGTATGCTGTTCGGAAAACTGATGCTGCAACAGCCCAATGTCCTGGTCATGGACGAGCCCACCAATCATCTGGACATGGAGTCTATCGAGGCGCTTAACACGGCGCTGGATAACTATCCCGGCACCTTGATCTTCGTCAGCCACGACCGCGAATTCGTTTCGTCACTGGCGACGCGTATCATCGAGTTGACGCCGCAGGGTGTGGTCAACTTCAGCGGCAGCTATGACGATTATCTGCACAGCCAAGGCGTGGAATTGGAAAAAACGCAGTTGGCGGCGCGCGCGAGCTAGTAGGGAGAGTTAAAGGGCAAGTGTCGGCTCTCTCCCCGCTGCCGTTTTCTATCGTAAACTCGGCGTGCGCTCTTGTAGGCCTAGCACTGTGGAGAGAGACTGCATCGCGCTCACGCCCAGCCTTTCGACTAAACGATCCAGGTAGCGGCCGCGCACGGTGAAGTCCACAATATTCTCCGTCTTGATAATATCGCGGGCCACGGAACTGCTGCTGCCCAAGCCGTCCACCAGCCCGAGATTTACGCCCTGCTCTCCGGTCCATATAAAACCGTTGTAGAGATCTGCACCCTCCTTGAGGCGATCGCCGCGACCCTTTTTGACGGTCTCAATAAACTGCTTGTGGACATCGCCCAACAACTCTTTCATGTGCTTGACTTCATCTTCGTTAACCGGCGAAAAGGGATCGAGAAAGCCTTTGTGCTCCCCCGCTGTCAGCAAACGCCGCTCGACGCCGAGCTTCTCCATTGTTCCGACAAAACCGAAACCGTCGGCAAGTACCCCGATAGAGCCCACCAAGCTCGCCTTGTCGGCGTAGATCCTGTCGGCCGCGGCAGCGACATAATAGCCGCCCGAGGCGCAGATGTCGGTAATCACGGCATATAAAGGGATGTTCGGATACTTGGTGCGCAGGCGCCGGATCTCGTCGTTGACATAACCGGCCTGCACCGGGCTGCCGCCCGGGCTGTTGATGCGCAGAATCACCCCGGCGGTGTTTTTGTCCTTAAAGGCCGCGCGCAGACCCGCGTTGATGGTGTCGGCGTTGGCCTCCGCGTTGTCGGCAATGACGCCTTGCAGGTCCACCAAGGCGGTGTGCTTGCCCACCGTTATGCCCGTCGTGTCCTTGGGCAGATAGATCCATAGCAAAGCGAACAGATAAATAAAACCCAGCGACTTGAAAAAGATACCCCAACGGCGCGCGCGCCGTTGTTCGGTATTGGCCGCAAACACCAGGCGTTGGACGAGGCTACGCTCCCAGACCTCTTTTGACGGTTCTGAAGCCGAGGACGGTGCGGGACGATTTTCGGGTTCGTTGTCGGACATAGTCTTTCCTAATCTATCAAGTTGAAAAATCAGACATCTGACGCTCCACCAGCCAGACCGGCAGATCGCTGATCCGGTCCAGGCAGCCGAGTGGCCCATGCCCCAGCAACCGCTCGCGGCTGTGCACGCCGTAGCTCACCGCGAGCGCGGCGGCGCCCGCCTGTTTAGCCATCTGCATATCATACTCGGTATCGCCGACCATGAGGGTGCGGCCGGGTTCCACCTCCAGTTCCTCCATGATCTCCAGCAACATCTGCGGATGGGGTTTGGAGATGGTCTCGTCGGCACAGCGCGAAGTGTGAAACAGGCTCGTGCAACCGGTCTGTTCTAATACGTGGTTGAGACCCTGCCGCCCCTTGCCCGTGGCCACGGCCAATAGATAACCTTGATCGCGCAGCGCGGTCAAGGTTTCGGCAACGCCGGGAAACAGCTCCGAGGTAATCTCGGAGTTCCCCAGGAAGTGATGGCGGTACGCAGCGGCCAGACGCTCGTGCTGATCGTCGCGGACATCCGGGAACAGTGCATAAAAGGCCTCGCGCAGACCGAGACCGATAATATTCCGGGCCCTGGCCTCATCGAGCGCGGGCAGCCCGGCGTCGAGTGCGGCTGCCTGTAGACACCCGACGATACGGGCCTCGGAGTCCATCAAGGTTCCGTCCCAATCAAACACCAATAAAGGAAAGCGCATTTTAGGGGTGCCCTTTACTGAGTGCGGCCTTCATCCAATCGCTTAAGCATCGCCTGCAAATCCTCGCCTAACGGCGCGGTCACATGCACCTTGCGGCCACTGGAGAGTTGACACGCCACGCTGCGGGCATGCAGAAACATGCGCTTGAGACCGAGGCTCTTCATGTAGCGGTTAAAGTCGGGATCGCCGTATTTAGAATCACCCGCGATGGGATGCCCGGCGTGCGCGGCGTGCACGCGGATCTGATGGGTGCGCCCTTGCATCAGTTGGATCTGCATCAGGCTACACTCTTTATAGAGGGTCATGGGTTCAAACAGGCTCTGGGCCTCCTTGCCTTCCTCGCTGACCTTGACCCGCCGCTCGCCGGACTCGAGCAGGTTTTTACGCAGTGCCGCGTCTATGATGCGGCCCTTGCCGCGCCAGCGGCCCTTGACCAGGGCGAGATAATGTTTGGTTACCCCGCCCTCGCGCAGCAGCTTGTGCAGATTGAGCAGGGTTGTGCGCTGTTTGGCGATCATGAGGCAGCCCGAGGTATCCCTGTCGAGGCGGTGCACCAGTTCCAGAAACGGGGCCTCGGGGCGCAGTGCGCGCAAAGCCTCGATCACGCCGTGACTCACCCCGCTGCCGCCGTGTACGGCTATTCCCGCAGGCTTGTTCAGAATCAGCAGTTCGTCATCCTCATACAGCACGCTCGATTGAATTCGCTCCAGAAACTGACCGCCCGGTTGGGATGGAGCACCCTCCTCGCTCAGGCGCAAAGGGGGGATGCGGACGGTATCGCCGGCCTGCAGCCGATAACCGGCCTTGATGCGGCCCTTGTTGACCCGCACCTCGCCACTACGCACAATCCGGTAGACCAGGCTGCGCGGCACGCCCTTGAGGTGAGAAAGCAGATAATTATCAATGCGTTGCCCAGCATACACTGCGTTGATCTCAACGAACTGTGCGGGGGTGGGCTCTTTTTTGCATGGCTCACGCATTTTTGAGATACTATATGAACAGAACTAAACAGTTAGGTTTGGTTTTGGGCCCTGCGCCAGACGCGAATGCAAGGTTAGATACCTTATACAGCGCGGCGACAGGCAACACGGACTAACGTACTCTCTGCCTACCAAGAATCGCCCGACCAACGGGTCAGTGCGATGCGGCGGTGTATCCATACCGCGCCTTGCTATAGATGGGGTACGATAAAGGGTTCTACTTCGCTCACCCTGTAAAGAGCGACCATAACGAATGCGTTCCCATGTCTAATGGGGCAGCCGACCAGGTGTAATGAAATACCAACAGCCCTCCATGCGATCCGCATCGTGAGGCATTGTACACCTTAATCGGCAGTCCGACGACCCGGCACCCCATGGATGCGGTCGAGCGCTAAAGGATTGCCACAATGAAGAGAATGTTATTTAACGCAACTCAGCCCGAGGAGTTGCGCGTGGCGCTCGTAGATGGCCAGCGTTTATATGATCTCGACATCGAGACCTCTACCCGGGAACAAAAAAAGTCCAATATCTACAAGGGCAAGATCACCCGCATCGAATCCAGTCTGGAGGCGGCCTTTGTGGACTATGGTTCCGAACGCCACGGCTTCCTGCCCTTCAAGGAAATCTCCCGCAGCTATTTCAACCCTGCCCAGGCCAATATCCCCGGCCGCGGCATCAAGGATCTGCTGCGCGAGGGCCAGGAGATCATGGTGCAGGTCGAAAAAGAGGAGCGCGGCACCAAGGGCGCGGCGCTTACCACCTTCATCAGCCTGGCGGGACGCTATCTCGTGCTCATGCCGAACAATCCGCGCGCGGGTGGTGTATCGCGGCGTATCGAGGGTGAAGAACGCAGCGAGCTGAAAGACGTGATGAACGCGCTGCAGGTACCCGATGGCATGGGCATGATCGTGCGCACCGCCGGGCTCGGCAAGAGCGCCGAGGAATTGCAGTGGGATCTCGATTACCTGGTCCGCCTGTGGCAGGCGATCGAAGAGGCAGCCGCCCAGCCGCGGCAGGCCCCCTACCTGATCCATCAGGAGAGCAATGTCGTCATCCGCGCCATCCGCGACTATCTGCGCAAAGACATCAACGAGATATTGATTGACGACCCAACGGTCTACAATGAGGCCGTCGAGTTCATGCAGCATGTCATGCCGCATAACCTCCACCGCGTCAAACTCTACCAGGACAGCATCCCGCTGTTCACCCGTTTTCAGATCGAGAGCCAGATCGAATCGGCCTTCCGGCGCGACGTGCGCCTGCCCTCCGGCGGCTCTATCGTCATAGACCGCACCGAGGCGCTGGTCTCGATTGATATCAACTCTGCGCGCGCCACTCGCGGCGGGGACATCGAAGAGACTGCCCTCAACACCAACCTCGAGGCCGCCGATGAAGTCGCCTGTCAGTTGCGGCTGCGCGACCTCGGCGGGCTGATCGTGATTGACTTCATAGACATGACTCCGGCGCGCAACCAGCGCCTGGTCGAGGACCGCCTGAAAGAGGCCCTCAAGGCGGATCGGGCCCGCGTCCAGGTCGGGCGGATCTCGCGTTTCGGTCTGCTGGAGATGTCGCGGCAACGCATCCGCTCTTCACTCGGTGAAACCAGCCAGATCGTCTGCCCGCGTTGCAACGGCCAGGGCACCATCCGCGGGGTTGAATCTTCGGCGCTTTCCTTGTTGCGCATCATCGAGGAAGAGGCGATGAAGGAAAGCACCGGCAGGGTCGAGGTGCAATTGCCGGTCAACGTGGCCACTTTCTTACTGAACGAGAAACGCGACGCGGTGAGCGCGATCGAAAAACGTCACGAGATCAGCATCGTGCTGGTGCCGAATACGGATCTCATGACGCCGAATTATGAACTCAAGCGTATCCGCGCGGAGGACATGCCCAGCGAAGAGGCCGCCAAACCGAGTTACGAACTGGCGACTCCCATCGAAGAGGCCACCGAAATGATGGCGCCCGTACAAAAGGTGGCGTCCGAGGAACCTGCGGTAAGAGGCATCGTGCCGCCTGCACCTATGCCCGTGCGCCCGGAACACACTGCCACCGCCGCCACACCGGCCAAATCCGGTTTCCTCAAGCAGCTCTTGTTCGGCCTCCTGGGTAAACCGGCCGAAACCGCTGCGCCTGAAAAAGTTCCGGCGGCAACGCCAGCGGCCCGCGCTCCCATAGATAGACAGCGCGAGCGCCCCCCCCAAGCCCGTCCCGAACAGGCGGCGCGGCGCGGCGGACAGCAAGGCCGCAAGAAGAGCGGCGAGCGGGGAAGCAAAGAGGGGCGCAAACCCGATAGACCCCGTCAGGCTCGTCCTCAGGAGGAACGCATCATTGCAGAGAGCAAGGCGCCGGAAGCGGCTGAGGTTATCGCCACCCCCGTCCCCACTGCTGCCCCTGAAGTCGCCGCCCAGTCCAGTGAAAGGCCTCAGAGCGGACGGCGTGGCCGGCGCGGAGGCAGACGCAGGCGTCCTTCCGATGGCTCGGCACAGTCCAGAAGGACAGCCGGCACCGATTTAACCACCGCCCCCTTAGAGACATCATCCTCACAGGAGCAGCGCAGCCCGGAGACCATGGTGTCATCTGAGGGGCAAGGCATACCCAATACTGAGACACCCACCTATCGGCCGCAACAGGTAGAAAGCAGTTCCGACGTACAGGGACGTACTAGTGTCGCGGGAGGCAGGATGCCGGGAGCGACCGAAACGACCAGTACGCCGACGGCTCCGGTGCGCGCCGTACCGCCGCATACATTCGAGCCGACACCGGCCCCTGCCGAACAACGGATCACGGAACGGCCTACTCCGCCTGTGACCCCTCTGCCGGCACGCCCGGCCGAGCCACAGCAGGTCGAGACCTATCAGCCCAGAGAAGCCGTGCGGACTGAAGAACCCCGGCTGACCGGAACAGGTTCAGAGGGAAAACCGGAATAGCTAGAACAAGGCCGTTTAACGCGGAGGTTTAACGTACGGAACAGATCCTCAATCTACACATCGAGCACCTGCCGGAAGGCGTCTACTTGGCAACATCGGACGAGCTTCCCGGCTAGGT
>DATMXC010000176.1:0-2974 GCA_035561915.1 Gammaproteobacteria bacterium | reverse complement strand
GATGACATCCCGCTGGTGGTGCCGGAGGTGAATCCGCACGCGATCGCCCAGTACAAAAAACGCGGTATTATCGCCAATCCGAACTGTTCGACCATTCAAATGCTGGTGGCGCTGAAACCCATTCACGATCAGGCCGGCATTGAGCGTATCAACGTGTGTACCTATCAATCGGTCTCCGGTACCGGCAAGGAGGCGATTGAAGAGTTGGCCGTACAGAGCGCAGCGTTGTTAAGCGGCAAAGAGTCGGTGCCGCATGTCTATCCCAAGCAGATTGCCTTCAACGTGCTGCCGCAGATTGACGTGTTTCAGGACAACGGCTACACCAAGGAAGAAATGAAGATGGTGTGGGAGACACACAAGATCATGGAAGACGACAGCATTCAGGTGAACCCCACCGCGGTGCGCGTGCCGGTGTTTTATAGCCACTCCGAGGCGCTGCACATCGAGACCAAAAAGAAGATCAGCGCCAAACAGGCGCGCGATCTGTTGGAGCATGCCCCTGGTGTGGTGGTCTACGACGAACACAAACCGGGCGGCTACCCCACCGCGGTGACCGAGTCGGCAGGGCATGACCCCGTGTTTGTCGGACGCATCCGCGAGGATATTTCTCATCCGCGCGGACTGGACCTGTGGGTGGTGTCGGACAACGTGCGCAAGGGGGCGGCCCTGAACAGTATCCAAATAGCCGAAATTCTGGTAAAAGACTATTTATAGACTATATACTTAGCCGATATAAATGAAGGTGATTCGAGGTATTATTACCTATTTATTGTCCCAGAAGCAGGATACCCAGCGACTGTGGCTGGCAAGGGGTGTACGCATGATCCGTAGAATGGTTGTGATGGCGCTACTGGTGATGCCCATGAGCGTTTTGGCTCTGGGGCTGGGGGATATTAATGTGCGCTCCGGGCTGAATCAGCCCTTAGAGGCCGAGATTCCCCTGCTGTCGGTGGCCAGCGACGAGATTGATACCCTGAATGTAGGGCTCGCTTCGCCCGAGGCGTTTGAGCAGGCCGGAGTGGAGCGCCCCTTCCACCTCACGCAGTTGCGCTTTAAGGTCGAGCAAAGGAACGGTAAGCCTTACATACACGCCTACAGTCAGGAGCCCGTCAAGGAACCCTATCTGCAGTATCTGCTTGAGGTCAATTGGCGGGGCGGACGCTTGGTGAAAGAGTTCACCGTCCTGTTGGACCCTCCTACGCTGGCCGAGATTGCTCCACCTCCCATCCAGGCGCCCAAGGCGGCAGTGGTGACGCCCGCGCCAGTGGCGCCGCCCGTATCAGCCACGCCAGCTGAACCGGCGCCGAGCCCAGTGCGGGAAACGCCCGCCGAGACAAGTCCCCCGGCTACTCTAGTTCCAGAATCAACTATCCCGCCTGTGAGCGAGTCGCGAGCGAGTGAACCGCGCGAGGACTACACCGTCAAGCCGGGTGAAACGTTGTGGTCCATTGCCCAAAAGCTGAAACCGAATGATACGATCAGCGCCCAGCAGATCATGCTGGCCATCTTAAAGCAAAATCCTGGCGCCTTTTTGAATAATAACGTCAACACCCTCAAGGCCCACGCCGTACTGACTATCCCGGATTTCGACGCGATCATCGCCCTGACCAAGGATGAGGCGAAGGGCATCGTCAAGGAACACAATGCGGGCTGGAAGGGTTCGAGTCAAAAGCCCGCCGTGGCTGACGCCAAGCCCGCCGAGCCACAGACTAAGTCTGCACCGGAGCCGGAGACGGGGGGCAAATTAAAGCTGGTCGCGCCGGTGGAGGAGGTCAAGCCAGCCCCGCCGGCCGCAGTTGCGGGGACGCCTGCAAACGGTTCTCCCAGCCCGCCCGCTGCGACGTCTACGCAGCCGCCCGCTACAGCAACCACGGCAAGCCCTTCCGTCACTGCCTCCACTCCGTCTCCGTCCGCAGCAACGCCTAATGCGGCCTCTACGACCGATACCGCCGCCATGCAGGCCGCTGAGTTGGACAGGGTACACAAAGAGCTTACGCTGGCGAACGAAGCGGTGGAGGCCAGGCGCCAGGAGAATGACGAGTTGCGCTCACGGCTCGCGGCGCTTGAAGAACAGACCGCCTCTACTCAGCGTCTGATTAAACTCAAGGACGAGGAACTCGCCACCCTCCAGGCCAAGATGAAGGAGATCGAGCAGAGCAGGCAATCCTCGGCAACGAACGACGCCGCAAATGCGGATTCCGGGACGGCACAGCCGCAGCCCGCCGCAGATGCCGCCGGTGAGTCCAGTCTGGAGGCGATGTGGTCGACCCTGATCGGCAATCCTCTGGGTCAAGGCATGGTAGCGGCGGTGGGTTTGTTGCTTGTGACCATGCTCTGGCTCATCAAACGGCGTCACGAAGCGAATAGCTTCGTAGCCGAGGAGAGGATCGAGCCCGTGGTCGCGGGCCAGGCCTTCACAGCTGAGTCGCCGGCCTTGGCCGCCACCGCGCCCACTCCAGAGGAGACTGATCCACTTGACGAGGCCGATGCGTATATCCACCACCAGCACTATGCCCAAGCGGAGACCGTGCTGAAGCAAGCCATCGCCAACGACCCGGACCGCCATGAACTTCGGCTCAAATTGCTGGAAATGTATTCTCGCACCAAAGATGTTGAGGCATTTACCTCGCAGGCGCGAGATCTGCACGACAGCTTACGCGGTCACGGCGGCCCCTTATGGGACAAGGTCATGGCCATGGGCAAGGAACTCGATCCCAACGAGCCCTTGTTCGGTGGTCAGACCCCGGTGGTAACCAGTCTGGCGGGCGCTACCGGGTTTGCCGCCAATGAAACGCTGGAGGTTCCGCCGTCTGCCCCTCTTGCTGTGGAGACCGGCGGCTCCTGGCTCGACCGCGAACACACCGGCAATGTCATAGAATTCGATCAGGCCTCCCTAACCCCGCCCGCGGTGGAGCAGGCCGCCTCGGACGCCAGCCAGCCCGAACCGAACCTTCTGGAGGATTTGCCGGCGCAA
>DATMXC010000175.1:0-7364 GCA_035561915.1 Gammaproteobacteria bacterium | reverse complement strand
CCATCTTGCCATCGGCATTCAATACGGGTGTGGCGATACAGCCTACACCCAACTCCGCTTCTTCGTTGTCCAGTGCATAGCCGCGATCCAGCGCCTCACTCGCATCGCGCCACAGTTGTTGGGCGTCCACCAAGGTGTGTGGTGTGAAGGCCGGTAGCCCGCTCCGCTGCACATAGCGGTCGAAGGCGACCTTGCCCTGCGCAGCGAGGAACAACTTCCCGGCCGCTGTGACATGCAACGGTGCGCGGCCGCCGATGACCTGCTCGACACGGATTGTTTTGGTGCTGCTGATGCGCTCGACATAGACCACCTCGCCCCCCTCGCACAGCGTCAGATTCACCGTTTCCCCGATCTCGCCGCGCAACCACTCCATGATCGGCAGCGCCTCGCGCCGCAGATCCACGCGCAATTGCACCCGGCTCGCAAGGCGGAGGAAATGCAAGCCTAGCTGGTAGCGGCCCTGTTCGTCACGCTCAATCAGGCCGTGTTCAACCCCGGCGGCCAGGATACGGTAGGCGGTGGAGGGGTGCAGGCCGGTTTCAGCGGAAAGAATTTTAAGGCTTACTGGCCGTTCCGCCGCACCGATGGCGTCTAGCAAGCCCACCAAGCGGTCTACCACTTGGATTCGGCCGCCAGGTGCAGAGGGGTTAGTCTCATTCATATTTCATATTATGAAAACGATTATGTATTGTGAAATATTCTAACCCAGATTAGACTGATTGCAAGCTATTTTTAGAGGAGTTGTGCCATGAGCCTAGCCAGTACCGATCTACAAGCGATTGCGGCCATCCCGGATTTTTGTGAAGGGATTCAATACTATGGGGCAGTCTGGCCGGAGTTCGACCAGCACGTTCTTCGGCCGGTGATTGCCGAGGGTGAGCGAGCCATCTCTGATCCGAGTGATCCGCAGGCCGTCTACCAGACCCTGCTTGCGGCGGACGCGCTGCGGTACCTCACCCTGCAAATCACCGGCAGCAAGGCCTCCGGCCATCCGGGCGGATTCGCCAGCAGCGCCGAAGCATATGCGGCGTTGGTGATGCTGGGGCATATCAACATCCTCACCGAGGTGGGCCATCATGCTCCCGGTTTTTATAGCGCAATGTTTCTCGACGGCTCGCTGGAGGAGATCGGCATCAACACGGTGGCGGATTTGCGCCAGCGCTTTCGTGAGCGCCACGGCCTGCTGGGCCATCTGTCCGGCGCCATCCCCGGCATCCTCGCCCCGGCCGGGCCGCTGGGTCAGGGCCAGCATTTTGCGATGGCGGGCGCGTTGCTGCACCGCAAGGTGCTGTTCCCGTTCACCACCGGCGACGGCGGCATGGGCGAGCCCTATGTGCTGAATTCGATGATGCACTTTCACACCGCGTTTCCCGATGTGACCAATTTCCTGCCGGTGCTGGTCTGGAATGGCTACAGTCAGGAGCATCACGCCATGGTGTCCACCTGGAGTGATGCGCAGATGGAAAGCTACTGGCGCGGGCACGGCTTTGAGCGCGTGATTCTGGTAGATGCCAAGGCGTTTGACGACAGCGCGCAAGCGGGTGCGTTCGTGGACAGCACGCGTTTCTCACACAAGCAGCGCATGGCCTTCACTCAAGCCGTGCTGAATCAGATGAATCAAGCCGCGCAGTCCGCGCTGGGCGGTCAACTGACAGTGTTCATCATCAAACAGTTGAAGGGCTCGGGCGTGCATGCGCTGGGCGCCAAGTCGCACAATCTCTACGCGCAGCACACGCTGGAGCATGACGATGTGCAGCAAGGTTTGCAGCGGCGCGCACTGCCGCGCGAGGCTTGGCAGATCGTGTGCAGCAACTTCCGCCGCGCCGGTGGCGGCCCGGCTGCGCATCGCGCGGTGACGGAGAGCGTATTGGAACTCGCCGCGCTGTCTCCCCTGCCTTACCAGGATCTGCCGCTGGGCGAGAGCAAGGCGCCGACCACCGCCATGGGCGCGCTGGTGGCGGCAGTGGGACAGCAAGACCCGCGCTTTCTGGTGACTAACGCCGACGGCAACGAGGCCTCCGGCATCGCGAACATCAATCAGGCACTCAAGATTCGCCATCCGACCGAGGACGCGCTCTACCACCAAGCGCCGCACGGTCAGGTGTACGAACCGCTGAACGAAGACGCCTGCGCCGGTCTTGCCGCGGGCCTCGCCCTGTTCGGTGCCCGCAGCCTGTGGTGCTCGTACGAAAGTTTCGCCATCAACGGATTGCCGATATGGCAAACCGTGACCCAGGCCATGGCGGAACTGCGCCGCCGCACACCCAGCGTCATCACGCTGTTTACCGCCGGGGCGCTGGAGCAAGGGCGCAACGGCTGGACCCACCAGCGCCCGGAGATTGAGGCCTATTTCGCTGCCATGATGCATAACGGCAACGTGTACCCGCTGTTCCCGGTGGACGCGAACATGATCCAGGCCGCGTACGGCTGGGCGCTGGATCAATACAACAAGGGCATCGTGATTACCGCCTCCAAGTCGCCGCTGCCGGTGCGCACCACACTGGATCAGGGACGGCGCGCACTGCACGAGGGCGCGCTCACCCTGCTGGAGCTGCCTGGCGCAAAAACCGTGGTATTTGCCGTGGTCGGCGACATGGCGCTGCTGCCGGCGTATGAAGCCGCGCAGCAACTGCAACAGCGCGGCGTGGGTGCGCGTATCGTGGCGCTGGTCAATCCGCGCCGCCTGTACCGCCCCAGCGATGTGGCCTGGGACACCTGTGCCGAGCCCGACAATCTGTTCATGGACGATGACCACTTCAACACGCTGTTCGACGGCGAAGTTCTGCTGGGCGTGAGCGGCGGACCAAGCGGGCCGCTGGAGCCGGTGCTGCTGCGCACACGCGCGCAGCAGCGTGACGTGTTCGCCTGGAAGCGCGGCGAAACCTGCGCCTCGGCGGCAGAAATCATGGCCTTCAATGCGCTGACAGCCGAGGCCATGGTGCAACGCGCGATACAATTACTGTAGGGCCAGCATGAAACCAACGCAAAAAATCATCGTGCTGGATGACGACCCCACCGGGTCGCAGACGGTGCATGGCTGTCTGTTGCTCACCCGCTGGGACGTCGCCACCCTGCAACTGGGGTTGCGCGACGCCGCACCGCTGTTTTTTATTCTGACCAACACGCGCGCCCTGGACGGCGCGCACGCCGCAGCGGTCACGCGCGATGTGTGCCGTAATCTCAAGCAGACGCTGGCGGATACGGACATCCAGCCCATCATCATCAGCCGCTCCGACTCCACGCTGCGCGGCCATTATCCGCTTGAAACCGATGTCATCGCAGAAGAACTGGGACCGTTCGACGCCCATTTCCTAATCCCCGCATTTTTTGAAGGCGGACGCGTAACGCGCGACAGCGTGCATTACTTAAGAGTGGACGGCAAGGAAACGCTGGTGCACGAAACCGAATTCGCGCGCGACTCGGTGTTCGGCTACCACCACAGCTATCTGCCCGCCTATGTGGAAGAAAAAACTCAAGGCCGCACCAAGACGTCCGAGGTCGAGCGCTTCCTGCTGCAGGATTCAGACGCGGATCTGCTGCAGCGCCTACTCGCCATGCGGGATAATCGTTGCGCCGTGGTGGATGCCGAAAGCTACAACGATTTAACGCGATTTACCCGAGTAATCCAGTGCGCTATCGGACAAGGCAAGCGCTTTTTATTTCGCAGCGCCGCCAGCCTGGTCGCCGCGCTCGCCGCACTGCCGCCGCCTGTTGTCGCTGCGGAGGCGATGGGCCGTTTACGTCGCGACCGTCAGCCCGGTGTAGTCATAGTGGGGTCTCATGTCGCCAAAACCAGCCGCCAGCTCGCCCGCTTGGTGCAGGAAACGGGCACGGTGGGCATTGAACTGGATGTCGCGCGTCTGCCGGAGGCGTTTAATGCGCTGTGCGAAGAGGCTGTGCACGCTGCGGATCAGGCCTTTCGAAGTGGCAAGACCGGCGTGATCTACACCAGCCGCGCAGAGCGGTGTTTCGACAGCGCCGCAGCCCAATTGGCGTTTGGAGAAAACGTCTCCCGGCTGTTGATGGAAATCCTACGTCGTCTTCCGCGCGAGATCGGTTTTCTCATCAGCAAGGGCGGCATCACCTCACACGACACCCTCAGCAAGGGACTTATGCTGTCGAGCGTGCGCTTGGTCGGCCAGATCGCACCGGGCTGCTCGCTGGTGCGGTGCCCCCCCGACCACGCATTGTTCCCCGATCTCCCGGTGGTGATCTTTCCCGGCAATGTCGGCGAGGACGATAGCTTGGCGCAGGTTTACCGGCTCCTGAAGTCTGCCCATCCCGCGCTTTCTCCGAGCAGTTAGCTTCGCATCTGAAGCCAACCGTCGTAGAATGCGCCATGCTTACTGCACAAACCGCGTTGCTGGACAAACAGGCTTTGCTGGCCGCCCTCTCCGAGATTCTGCCCGCGCAATCGGTGCTGGAGCGGGATGAGGATTTGCGTCCTTACGAGTGCGACGGCCTGACGGCCTACCGCGCGCTACCCGGTGTGGTTTGCCTGCCAGAGACGGTGGCGCAGGTGCAAAAAATTCTCCGGCTCTGTCACAGCATGCACATTCCCGTGGTGGCGCGCGGCGCGGGCACCGGTTTGTCGGGCGGTGCCCTGCCGCTGCCCGACGGTGTGCTGCTGTCACTTGCCAAGTTCACGCGCACCCTGGAGATTGATCTGCACAATCGCGTGGCGCGGGTGGAACCGGGTGTGCGCAATCTCGCCATCTCCCAAGCGGTCGCGCCATATGGGTTGTATTACGCCCCCGACCCTTCCTCGCAAATCGCCTGCACCATCGGCGGTAACGTCGCGGAAAACTCCGGCGGCGTGCATTGCCTGAAATATGGGCTCACCGTACACAACGTGGTGGGACTCAAGATCCTGACCATGGACGGGGAATTGCTGGAGCTGGGCGGGAAAACCTTGGACGCCCCCGGTTACGATCTGCTCGCCTTATTACATGGCTCGGAAGGCCTGCTCGGCGTGATCGTGGAGGTGACCGTAAAATTGCTGCCCAAGCCCGAGCGCGCTCAGGTGGTGCTGGCCGCCTTCAGCGACGTTGCGTCGGCCGGCGAGGCGGTCGCCGCCATCATCGCCGCCGGCATTATCCCGGCGGGCTTGGAAATGATGGACCGGTTGGCCACTCGCGCCGCGGAGGACTTCGTGCACGCTGGCTATCCGGCCGATGCGGCGGCGCTGTTGCTGTGTGAGCTGGACGGCGTCAACGAGGAAGTCTCTGAACGGATTTTTGAAGTGCGCCAGTTGTTGCTCAAGGCCGGCGCTACGGAAGTACGCACCGCAAAGGATGAAATCGAGCGCCTGAAATTCTGGGCCGGCCGCAAGGCCGCCTTTCCCGCAGTGGGGCGACTCGCACCCGACTACTACTGCATGGACGGCACCATCCCACGGGCGCGCCTGTCCGAGGTGCTGACACGTATCGCCGGGCTTTCCGAAACCTATAACTTGCCGGTCGCCAATGTGTTTCATGCAGGCGACGGGAATCTTCATCCGTTGATTTTATACGACGCGAACAAGCCGGGCGAGTTGGCACGCGCCGAGGAATTTGGCGGTGAGATATTGGAGTTGTGCGTTGCGGTGGGGGGCACCATAACCGGCGAACACGGCGTAGGGGTGGAAAAATTAAATCAGATGTGTGTGCAATTCAATTCCACTGAACTCGCGCAGTTTCACGCGCTGAAGGACGCCTTCGATCCCAAACATCTGCTCAACCCCGGCAAGGCCGTTCCCACGCTGCACCGCTGCGCCGAATTCGGCGCGCTGCACGTCCACAAAGGCCGGCTCCCGTTCCCCGAACTGGAGCGGTTTTGAATGGACGCGGATTGCGGCACACAACTCCAGGCGACCGTGCAAGAGGCCGTCGCAACCAAAACCGTCTTGCGTATCCAGGGCGGCGGCAGTAAAAACTTTTATGGACGGGTCAGCTCCGGCAAGCCGCTTGAGCTGCACAAACATCGCGGTATCCTCAATTACCAACCCAGTGAACTCATCATCACTGCGCGCAGCGGCACCCCGCTAGCCGAGATCGAGACAGCCCTGGCAGAGCACGGTCAGATGTTGCCGTTCGAACCGCCCCACTTCGGTCCCAGCGCGACACTCGGCGGCACTATCGCCTGCGGCATATCGGGTCCGCGCCGTCCTTATACCGGCGCTGTGCGCGATTTCGTATTAGGGATAAAAATCATCAACGGCAAGGGCGAGCTCTTGAAATTCGGCGGGGAGGTGATGAAAAATGTCGCAGGCTTCGATGTCTCGCGTCTGATGGTGGGGTCGTTGGGGACACTGGGCATCCTGCTGGATATCTCGCTCAAGATCTTACCCAAACCACAGAGCGAGCTGACCTTGGCTTTTCAAACCTCCCCACGACAAGCGATCACCCTGCTCACAGACTGGAATAGTTGCCCGGTGCCCTTGTCCGCCGCCTGTTACGATGGAGAGCAGTTACGGGTCCGCCTCTCTGGCAGTGACACTGAGGTGCGCGTCACTCGGCAAAAAATCGGCGGAACTGAGGAGCCCGACGGGAGTACCTTCTGGGAGCGTATGCGTGAACACCGGCATGATTTTTTTAACGACACCGCGCCGCTCTGGCGCTTGTCCGTCCCTCCCGCGACGGCGCCCCTCAATCTTCCCGGGCAGTGGATTATGGATTGGGGCGGCGCGCAACGCTGGCTGAAAAATCCCCTGCCCGCCGAAGTGATACGCGAAACGGTTGTCCGGTTGGGCGGCCATGCCACGCTGTTTCGCAACGGCCCGCGCAACGGCCAGGTTTTTCATCCGCTGCCGCCGGCGCTGCTTATCCTGCACAAACGCCTCAAATCCGCCTTTGACCCACACGGCATTCTAAATCGGGGACGGCTCTACGCCGAGTTTTAGATCATGCAGACACAACTATTAGGCAAATATAAAAATACCCCCGAGGGTCAGGAGGCCGACGCCATCTTGCGTAGCTGTGTGCATTGCGGCTTCTGCACCGCCACCTGCCCCACCTATCAATTGCTCGGCGACGAACTGGACGGGCCACGCGGGCGGATTTACCTGATAAAAAATCTGCTGGAAGGGGCCGAGATCGGACGCAGCACTCAGCTTCATCTCGATCGCTGTCTCACCTGCCGCGCCTGCGAAACCGCCTGCCCTTCAGGTGTGCAATACGGGCGGCTCGCCGATATCGGACGTGGCATGATTGAGCAGCAGGTGCGACGCCCCTGGCGTGATCGCTTCCTGCGCCGTCTGCTGCGCATCAGCGTGCCGCATCCCAAACGCTTCGCCGTCCTGCTGCGCCTGGGACAGTGGTTACAACCGGTATTACCGAAGCGGCTGCGCCGCTCCATACCGGCTCGGCAAGCCACAGCAGCATGGC
>DATMXC010000174.1:0-9791 GCA_035561915.1 Gammaproteobacteria bacterium | reverse complement strand
AATCGGGCTCGGAAAATTGCGGGCAAGGGATACGATACCAGCGCGGTTCTCCATCCAATCTCAGCGCGGTCAAGCTCCCACCCCACACGCAACCGGTGTCGAGTGGATAAATTTCCGGGGCAGTGTGTTCCCCGAGCGTGGACCAGTGGCCGAAAATAATATTCAGCCCTGCGCTGCGCCGCCCCGGCGCCGCGAACCAGGGCAGATAGCCCTCCGTCTGGCTGTCCGGCGCGCCTTTTTCTTCCAGCGCAAGCCGCCCATCCTTATCGCAATAGCGCAGGCGCGTAAAGCAATTGGTGATAAAACGCTGCCGCTCCCAACCCGTGAGATCGTCCGACCAGAATTCGGGTTGATTTCCGTACATATGCTCAAAATATTCGCCATAGCGCCGTCCCCTCAGCACCCCCTCCACCTCTGCGGCGCATGCCTCGGCCTGCGCCAAATCCCACTGCGGGGGCAAACCGGCGTGTATCAGGGTATAACCCAGCTCGGCATCATGATGCAGCAACGGCCGGTGCCGCAACCAATCCAACAGCTCATCGCCATCCGGCGCATTCAGCACATCATCAAAGGTGTCGTTGTAGCGGTAACGGTCACCCCCTTCCGCCACCGCGAGCAGATGCAGATCGTGGTTACCCAGTACCGTCACGGCATCACCCGCCAGACCTTTTACAAAGCGCAGTACCTGTAATGACTTTGGACCTCGATTCACCAAATCACCCGTGAACCATAGATGATCGCGCCCAGAGTGAAAATCGATCTGCTTCAACAGCGCCTGCAACTCATCGAAACAACCTTGCACATCGCCGATTGCGTAAATCGCCATAGTGACTCCTTTTCCCCGGTCACATTACAACTATTTCATCTGTTGAACCTAGCCACACAACTCTTGTCTATCTTCACAAGAGCGGTAACCTGTCTGCAGTTACTGTCTCGGATCATTTATTATTCCACTTTAATAGAGGATATTCATTTTATGAAAAAGCAATTGTTGGCGGTTGCAACCTTGGCCTTGTTCTCCGGTTATGTATTTGCAACAGAACCTACAAGCACCGAAGTTACCAAAGGCGCTTCCTCGGCTAAAACCCTTAGCGGCCATCACGGTAAAATGTTGAAATCCGCTCATAGCGGCAGGCATCATCTTAAGACTTCCGCCAAGCACTCCGTTAAATCTTCCTAACTCGAACCCGCAACACCCTGGGCTGGGAATGTAAATTTCCACCAAGCCCAGGGCTCATGTCATTCCGCCGTCGCAACCGCGACGGCGGAATGATTTATATAAAGAATCCCTCTTCGTTAAGAAAATGTAAATCCGCGCAGCCGGATTTTAGAATAAACGGAAAATCCGCCTGCCCGCCACAAAAAAAGATCTGTATCAGCGAACTTTGCAAACACATCAAAATCTAACGAAGTGAATGTAGTACTACATGGAATTGTTTAACCACTTCATTCATACAAGGAGATTCATTTCATGAAAAGGAAATTGTTCACTGCTTTAGCCCTAACTCTTGCTTCCGGTGTGGCCTTCGCCGGGGCATCTCAAAAAGAGTTCCAACTGTTGGACGCTGACAAGAACGGCTTTCTCAGCGCCGAAGAGTATCAAAAGATAAACACCCTGCATAAGGACTATGCCCAAGCCGACAAGAACGGCGACGGTAAACTCAGTGTGCAGGAATACAAGCAATCCTCCGTGATCAGCGATGACCCCGCTCAAAAGGGCATGGATACTGATGAAAAAGGGATGTTGCATGGAGACGTAAAGAAGGACGCGTTCCACGATCCAAGATAGTCATAGTAGTTAGAGTAGTACGGGCAGCCATGCAGGGACGCGGGCTGCCCTCTTTCATTCTCGCATCTCGTTGCGAGAGATGCGCAACAACAGACTATCCAATAGCCGTTGCGGCAACAGCCGCTTGAGCAGGGCGAACAACTGGCTGGGAAAGCCTACATAGTAGCGGATGCGCGGGCGGGGACTCTCCAGGGCGTGAATCACCTTGCGTAATACCGCTTCGGGCGGGGAGGTAAAGGGCGCGGCCGGGCCTGCCTTGGTAAGACGCCGTTCCAGTCCCACGTAACGCTCGCGATGCGCGCTCTGTTCGGGATGGATATTTTTTTTGTACGCTATATACGCGTTGACGCGAAACTTGCTCTTGGTCGGTCCGGGCTCGACCAGCGATACGGAAATCCCGCTGCCAGCGAGCTCTAAACGCAAGGTATCGGCAACCCCTTCCAGGGCGTATTTAGAGGCATTGTAGGCGCCGCGATAGGGCATGGCGACGTAGCCCAACAACGAGCCGATGATGATAATGCGTCCGTGACCCCGCTTGCGCATCAATGGAATGACTTGGTTGGTTAGTTCCAGCAAGCCAAACAGATTGGTCTCAAACTGCGCCCGCAACACATCACGCCGCAAATCCTCGACCGCGCCAGGCTGGCCGTACGCCGCGTTATTGATGAGCGCATCGAGCCGCCCGCCGCTGCGCTGCCCGATCTCCGTGACGGCCGCGAGAATGGACGCGGAGTCATCGAGGTCCAATTGCAGACTCTCCAACCCGCGCTCCGCCAGAGCCGCGACATCCTCCGGCTTGCGTGCCGTAGCGAACACGCGGTAACCGCGCGCCCGCAAACCTTCCGCCAGACACAGACCAATGCCACTGGAGCAACCGGTGATGAGCACGGTTTTCACGCGAGCAACACCGCGACGAGACCGGTGAGAAAGATGCCGTCGAAGCTGCCCGCGCCGCCGATGGAGGCGATAGGCGAGCCCATTTTGCGGATGCTGTCGAGTCGCAGCAGATCGGCGCCGATCAACACGCCCAAAGTGCCGGAAATGTACGCCAACGGCGCGCTGTGCTCGGAGTCGAGCAGGAGGGCGAACATGGCGGCTGTGACCGGTGCGATGAATACCGGTAGGGTGATGCCGAGTCCGGGGACCGGCCTGCTGAGGGTGCGGCACACGGCGGTAACGATTAGCGTGGCGATTAGCACGTCCAGGATGCCGACCGGAGTGTTCCGCATGAGGTAATACGAAAAACTCAACGGGATAAGGCAGCCGCCCACGTTGACGGCGATCAGGGTCTTGCCCTTGAAGCGGCGCAGATTATCACGCACCAGCTCGCGGAACGGTTCCGGTACTAATTGAGGATCGAGGGGCTCGGATTTGACACTGAACAGCGGCAGATTGACGGCGCTGCCGATGAGGGAGGCGAACAACAACACAAAGGCCGAGGCTTGCGACAAGCCCAGCTTGTCGAATGCGATGGTCAGTACGCCGATCTGCACAAAGCTCAACAGAAAGCCGATCAGGAAGATGACTAACAGCAGACGCGAGGGCGAAAGGGACGGTGGGCGCATGTCGTTCAGAGGGCAGAAGACTGATGGCTGAGGACCAAGGTCAGAGGAAAGGTAGTAAAGGTTAGAAATCATAGCAAGGATAGCGGCGCGGTAATACCGTGATCCTCTTCTGTCTTCTGTCCCCTATCCTCCGATTCCTGAAGCGCCCACATGTGGGCGTAGATCTGGCCCCTGGCAATAAGCTCGCGGTGCGTGCCGCGTTCGACGATGCGGCCATGCTCCATGACCAGAATCTGATCGGCGTCAATGATGGTGGACAGGCGATGCGCGATCGCCAGCGTGGTGTGATCGCTGGCGACCTCGGCGAGCGCGCCGAGTATCGCCTGTTCGGATTTTGAATCGAGCGCCGAGGTCGCCTCGTCGAAGATCAGAATCCTGGGATTCTTGAGAATGGTGCGGGCAATCGCCACGCGCTGTTTTTCACCGCCGGAGAGTTTGAGGCCGCGCTCGCCGACCATGGTGTCATAACCGTTGGGCAGGGATTCGATAAATTCATGAATGTGCGCGAGCTTTGCGGCGCGCAGGATTTCCTCGCGCGAGGCATCGGGCGAGGCATAGGCGATGTTGTAATAAATGCTGTCGTTGAACAGCACCGTATCCTGCGGAACGATGCCGATGGCGGCGCGCAGGCTCTGTTGGGTCACTGCACGAATGTCCTGGCCATTGATGGTGATGCGTCCCCCGGTCACATCGTAGAAACGGAACAAGAGCCTCGCGAGGGTGGACTTGCCCGCCCCGCTGGGGCCGACCACCGCGATCTTCCGACCGGGTGGAATGACAAAGTCCACGTCATAGAGAATCTGCCGGTTGTCGTCATAACCGAAACTCACGTGTTCAAAGCGCAACTCTCCTGTTCCAACATCCAACGGTTTGGCGTCGGGGTTGTCTTTGACCTCGGTGTGTTTTGTAAGCAGGCTGAACATCCGCTCCATGTCGGCGAGCGAGTTTTTGATCTCGCGGTAGACAAACCCCAGAAAATTAAGCGGGATGAACATCTGAATCAGAAAGGCGTTGATGAGCACCAGATCCCCCAGGGTAAGCTGGCCGTTTGCGACTTCCTGGCTCGCCAGGATCATGAGCAAGGTCACGCCCACCGCAATGATAGCGCTTTGGCCGAAATTGAGCGCCGCCAGCGAGGTCTGATTTTTCACCGAGACGCGCTCCCACACTGCAAGATTTTCGTCATAACGGCGCGCTTCGAAGTCCTCATTGCCAAAGTATTTGACCGTCTCGTAGTTGATGAGGCTGTCTATCGCTCGCGTATTGGCCTTGGAATCTATCTCGTTCTTGGCGCGCACAAAGGCCATGCGCCACTCGGTGATGACCAGCGTGAAGACGACATAGACGATGAGCGTGACGAAGGTGACGATGGCGTACCAGACCGAATATTTGCCGAGCAGGATGGCCGCCACCATGACGATTTCCAGCAGCGTGGGAATAATATTGAATAGCATGAAGCTTAGCAAAAAGCTGATGCCGCGCGTACCGCGCTCGATATCGCGCGACAGGCCTCCGGTCTGCCGCTCCAGGTGGAACCTCAAGGCCAGTGCGTGCAGGTGACGGAACACCCGCAGGGCGACACGGCGGATCGCGCGCTGGGTAACCTTGGCGAATACCGCGTCGCGCAGTTCGCCAAACAGCGAACTGGAGAGTCGCAACAGTCCGTAGCCCAGCAGCAGCGTCAGCGGCAGGGTCAGCAGCGCGTGCTGGCTGGCGTCCAGCGCGTCCACGATTTCTTTGAGCAGCAAGGGCACGCCAACATTGGCGGCCTTGGCCAGAATAAGCAGAATCATGGCGAGCAGGGCGCGCCCGCGAAACTCCCAAAGGTATGGCAGCAGGCTGCGGATGGTATTCCAGTCGCCACGCGGGCCATCGGTGTGAGGGGTGGTTGAGGGGCGCATAGTTGGCTTTGTGCTTGTCAGTGGGTCTTGTGCGGGCGCAACTCTTGAACTCTTGAGCCATTTTAACCCTTTAAGGGTATAATACGCGGTTAATTTTGTGGGTTTTTGTAGTCTGGTATTTATCCATCATGCCTATTTATGAGTATCAATGCCCGGCCTGCGGTCATCAATTAGAAGCCCTGCAGAAGATCAGCGACGCGCCACTCGTTCAGTGCCCCGCGTGCAATGAGTCCGTGCTACAGAAGATGATCTCCGCGACCTCTTTTCAACTGAAGGGCAGCGGCTGGTACCAGTCCGACTTCAAAGGCGGCGCGAAGAAGCCGGCCGAAACCGACAAACCCGCTTCCGGCGCTGAGCCAGAGGCCAAGGCCTCCTCCAATAAAGAGCCGGTGGCCGAAAGCAAAGAAAACAAGCCCAAGGAAACAAAGCCCGTGGAAAGTAAACCCAAGGCGGCGACCCCCGATGCCGCCTGATAGTGCGAGTTTTTTTATTCCGCCGTTTATATTAAAGCCATGATCCCTCTGTCCACCCTACGCCGTTATCTCATCGCCGGCCTGCTGGTCTGGTTGCCGCTCAGCGTCACGCTGCTGGTCATCAAGCTGCTGGTAGACCTGATGGACAACACGCTGCTGTTGATTCCCGAGGCCTATCGCCCCGACACTTTGCTCGGCTTCCATCTTCCGGGGCTCGGCGTGGTGCTTTCGATCGCCATCTTGTTTGTGACCGGCATCGTCGCGGCCAACTTTTTCGGGCGGCGACTGGTTGATGTGTGGGAAAGATTGTTAGCCCGCATCCCGCTGGTGCGCTCGATCTATTCCGGCACCAAGCAGGTCTCCGAGACGCTGTTTGCTCCAGGCGGGCAGTCGTTTCGCAAGGTGCTGCTGATTGAATATCCCAGGCGCGGCCTGTGGACCGTGGCGTTTCAGACCGGCGTGACGGCGGGCGAGGCGCAGGCGAAAACGGCCGACGAAGTCATCAACGTCTACATGCCCACCACCCCCAATCCGACCTCCGGTTTTTTTCTGATGGTGCCCAAACGCGATGTGATCGAGCTGGACATGAGCGTGGATGAGGGGCTCAAGATGATTATCTCTATGGGCGTGTTCGTCCCGACATGGCGCAACAAGGATTTGAGCAAACCACCCGCACTTAGTCCCAATCTTTAAATCATATTTTCTAGGAATTGCTAACCATGCGCAGCCACTATTGCGGCGATCTCAACACCTCCCTGGAAGGCCAACAGGTTACGCTGTGCGGCTGGGCGCACCGCAGGCGCGATCACGGCGGCGTAATTTTTGTAGACCTGCGCGATCGCAACGGCCTGGCGCAGGTGGTGTTCGATCCCGCCAGCCAAGATACCTTCGGCCTCGCGGAACGGGTCCGTAACGAATACGTATTGCGCGTCACTGGCCGGGTGCGGCATCGCCCGCCGGGAACCGTGAACCCGCATCTCGCCACCGGCGAAATCGAAGTCGTGGCCGAGCAACTGGAGATCCTGAACAGCGCCCAGCCGCTGCCGTTCCAACTGGATGAAGAGGGTGTGGGCGAGGAAACGCGCTTGCGCTACCGCTATATTGATCTGCGCCGCGCCGAAATGCAGCAGCGGTTCCGGCTGCGGGCGCGCATCACACACGTCTTGCGCGAGTTTCTGGACGGACACGGATTTCTGGACATCGAAACACCGTGTCTGACCAAGGCCACACCGGAAGGCGCGCGCGATTATCTGGTGCCGTCGCGTACCCATCCGGGCAGTTTCTTCGCGCTGCCACAGTCGCCGCAATTGTTCAAACAACTGCTGATGATGTCCGGCATGGAGCGTTATTATCAATTTGCCCGTTGCTTCCGCGACGAAGACCTGCGCGCCGACCGTCAACCCGAATTCACCCAGCTCGACATTGAAACGTCATTCATGGACGAAGCCGCGATTGCCGGCTTGATGGAGGAGATGGTCCGCGACTTGTTCGCAAAAACATTGGAGGTCGCGCTCCCCAACCCCTTCCCGCGCATGACCCATGCCGAGGCGCTGCGCCGTTTCGGGGTGGACAAACCCGATCTGCGTATCAAATTGGAACTCACCGATGTCGGCGACTTGATGCGCGGCGTGGAGTTCAAGGTGTTCTCCGCCCCCGCCAACGATCCCAACGGCCGCGTTGCGGCGCTGTGTCTACCGGGCGGCGGAACGCTTACGCGCAAGGAAATAGATGACTACACGCAATTCGTCGCCATCTACGGCGCCAAGGGCCTGGCCTATATCAAGGTGAACGACGCCGCGCTCGGGCGCGAGGGTTTGCAGTCGCCGATCCTCAAATTCCTGCCTGATGCGGCGGTCACGGAAATCCTCCAGCGTACTGCGGCGCAGAGCGGCGACCTGATCTTCTTCGGCGCGGACAGCGCCAAGATCGTCAACGAGGCGCTGGGCGCCTTGCGCGTCAAGCTCGGCCACGACCGTAGTCTCGTCGAGCACGGCTTCCAGCCGCTGTGGGTTACGGACTTCCCGATGTTTGAACGGGACGAGCAAGCCCAGCGTTGGCAGGCGTTGCATCATCCCTTCACCGCGCCCAAGGTAGACTCCACAGAAAAGCTTGAGGCTGATCCCGGTAACTGTTTGTCACGCGCCTACGACATCGTGCTGAACGGCACCGAACTCGGCGGCGGCTCGATACGTATCCACAAACCCGAGATGCAGAGCGCGGTGTTTAGGTTACTCGGGATCAGCGACACGGAGGCCGAAGAAAAATTCGGCTTTTTGCTGGAGGCGCTGAAATACGGCTGCCCCCCGCACGGCGGCATCGCCTTCGGGCTGGATCGCCTGGTGATGCTCATGACCGGCAGCCAATCCATCCGCGACGTCATCGCCTTCCCCAAGACCCAGAGCGCGGCCTGTCCGCTCACCGGCGCACCCACGCCGGCTGGCGAACAGCAGTTGCGCGAAGTAGGTATTCGTTTACGGCAACAGGCCGCTAAAACTCCCGCTAGTTAGCATTGCTCATTTAGTGGGCCTAAACTAATAGTATGACCACACTACCCCTGCACCAGGATCCGTACTACCAGGACGAGGACGTCTCCGGCAAGCGTACCCGCTCGACAGAAGTGACACGAGCTGGGGCGCCTGTACTCAGCTACCGTGACGAGAATTTTACTGACGAGGTGGCGCGCGCCACTCAACCGGTATGGGAAAAGATTCACAACCTGATACCCGACGTGGAGTGGTTGCTCAAGGCGCCGCTGGTTCATAAAATCAATCAACTCAAGCGCGAACGCCGCGCAATCATACTCGCGCACAATTATCAGTCCCCGGAGATTTTTTACGGCGTTGCCGATTTTACCGGCGACTCACTGGAGTTGGCGCGGCGTGCGGCGGCGCTGAACAAAGACGAAGCACCCATCATCGTCATGTGCGGCGTGCACTTCATGGCCGAGACCGTGAAGACGCTTGCCCCCGACCGCACCGTGCTGATTCCGGACGTCAACGCAGGCTGTTCATTGGCGGAGAGCATCACCGCCGCCGACGTGCGCCTGCTCAAAGAGCGTTACCCCGGCGCGCCGGTGGTCACCTATGTGAACACCTCCGCTGAGGTCAAGGCCGAGTCGGACATCTGCTGCACCTCGGCCAATGCCCTGGAGATCGTGGAAGCCGCGGCGAGTGAGTTCAAATCCAACCGTGTGATCTTTCTGCCCGATCACTACCTCGCCATGAACGTCGCCGCGCAGACCCAGATCGAAATCATCGCCTGGCGCGGCACCTGCATGGTGCATGAACGCTTCACGCCACAACAAATCCAGAACTTGCGTGAACAATTTCCCGGCGTGCGTGTGCTCGTGCACCCCGAGGCCCCGCCCGAGGTCTGCGCCGTGGCCGATTTTGTCGGCTCTACCTCTGGTATGATCAAAGACGTGGGGCTATCGCACGCCAATAAAGTCGTCATGGTCACCGAATGCTCGATGGCCGACAATGTCGCCGCCGCAAACCCGGGCGTCCAGTTCGTGCGCCCCTGCGTGCTCTGCCCGCACATGCAGCGCATCACGCTGCAAAAGATCCTCGCCTGCCTTGAGAGCTTGCAACCCGAAGTTAAGATTACACCCGAAATCGCCGCGCGCGCGCGTCGCCCCATCGAGCGGATGCTTGATCTCAGCACCCGGTTCAAGTCCCAGGCCGCCAAGGCGACGCTGGACTGAGTAACCCTGCGGCTCGCTCATGGTTCAGGCAGTCATACAATGAACTTGACCCCTATCCTCCTGGGCAAGTCTTAGTCATGGAGGCTGTATGCCGCTAATCCGGCCAGATTCCAGTGTTCCCATGCAGGCGCTATTCAAACGCGCTGCCCTGCTTTACCTTCCTGCCGTAGCTGTTTTCTCCGTCGTTGTCTGGTTAAGCGTAAGCTTCGATGAACAAAGGCGGTTGGACAGGTCCGAGACGCGCGAAAGCAGCCGGGTTCAGATTGCACGGGGGATGATATTGCAGGATTTCTCGGTGGCAGCATCCGAACTGCACATCATGGCAAATCTGCCCGTGCTGAAGATGTATCTGGATAGCGG
>DATMXC010000173.1:0-3386 GCA_035561915.1 Gammaproteobacteria bacterium | reverse complement strand
ACCGCACAGTGGGCGCTGCGGGTCAGCAAAGTGACCCTGCGAGTCACTTTATCTGAGTGCATAGCATGTCCATAATGGAAGCTCTGAATAAGTCCGTCCTGGACTTCTCAGAGCACGAAAAGCAAAAACGTGGTTTTTGCTTTTCTTCATTTTTCAAACCCTTTTGTGTTTGAAAAATAGCGGTGCATCCCTGCACCGCAGGAACCTCTGACTTAATCAGAGGTTCCTAATCTCTTTAATTACAGGCGCGGTCTGCGGTCTCAGCCCATGCCAGACAAAGAAGGACTCAGCGGCCTGCTCCACCAGCATGCCCAGCCCATCGAGTGACTTCATTGAGCCCTGCTCCTCGCTCCAGCGCACAAAGACCGTGGGCGTGACCGCATACATCATGTCGTAACACCAACCGTCCTTCGCCACAATCCCGTTAGGGATAGGGGGTAGTTCACCACTCAAACTTGCCGAGGTACCGTTAATGATGAGATCAAACTCTCGTCCCGTCAGTGCCGGATAGGCGCAGACTTCTATCTTGGCCATCCCGGCAAACACCGTCGCCAACTCCCGCGCCTTTTCCACATCGCGGTTAACAATAGTCAACTGCGCAGGTTTTTCGTCCAGCAACGGTCCTAATACTCCCCGCACCGCGCCGCCGGCCCCCAACAGCAGGGCACGTTGCCCGCTGATACGGCCAGCGTGATTCCGCAAGATATCCCGCACCAGACCGACGCCGTCGGTATTATCCCCGTGGCGGCTGCCGTCGGGCTTGAGACTCAGGGTATTCACCGCGCCGGCTAATTCAGCCCGCGGCGTGCGCACGTCCGACAGCAGCCATGCATCGCGCTTAAAGGGTACAGTGACATTCAAACCCTTGCCGCCGGCGGCCTGAAAATTGCCCACCGCCTGAGAAAAACCGCCGACGTCCACCTGGATGGCGGTATAGATGATCTTTAACCCAAACTGTCGGGCAAAGGCGGTGTGAATCAGCGGCGACTTACTGTGCGCCACCGGATTACCCATCACCGCATAACGCTCTTCTTGCCGGTCAAAATCGAATAAGGATGACATGGGTATTTTGTAACGTTTTCAGGGCACCTCTAAAAATAGTGGATTTTGACTTTAGGCAAGGCGGAATTCTGCGAGAAAGCGGCGTGTACACGACAGTCTGCCGCTTCCCGGCCCCGCATTTCGAGTAGAATTCCAACGCAGCATAAAGACAACAGACGCATTTTTAGAGGTGCCCTTCAATGTATAGTAGCTACCATTACGATCATAGCAACTAAGTGAGCGCTTTGGCCAAAAAAATCACCCCACCACCACTGGAGATCATCGCCGCGGTGGATCTCGGCTCCAACAGCTTTCACCTGGTTATCGCTCGCATCAACCGTGGCAAACTGTACATCCTCGATCGGCTGCGTGAAACCACACGGATCGCGGCGGGCCTCGATAAAAACAGCCGCCTCACGGCGCAGGCGCAAAGACGCGCGCTCGACTGCCTGAAACGTTTCGGTCAACGCATCGCCGGTATCGCGCCCGGGAGCGTGCGGGCAGTGGGCACCAACACCCTGCGGCGCGCCCAAAACGCCAAGTCATTTTTGCAGCGCGCCCAACAAGCATTGGGTCATCCTATCGAGATCATCGGCGGACGGGAAGAGGCGCGGCTCATCTATCTCGGCGTCTCGCACAGTCTCGCCGACGACGCCGGGAAACGTTTGGTGGTGGACATCGGCGGAGGCAGCACCGAACTCATCATCGGTGAGCGTTTCGAGCCCCTGCACATGGAAAGCCTTCAGATGGGCTGTGTGACGAGCAGCCTCAGCCACTTTCCCAGCGGCGCCATCACCCCAGCCTCAATGCGGCGCGCCGAAATCGCCGCGCAACAAGAATTACAAAACCTCACCAGGCACTATCGCAGCATCGGTTGGACGAGCTGCATCGGTTCCTCGGGCACCATCAACGCCATTCATGAAATCATCACCGCCAATCGCTGGAGCCTGGACGGCATCACCCGCTCCAGCCTGAAAAAACTACGCAAGCACCTGCTCGCCGCCGGGCATGTAAATCGTATCCAGCTCCCCGGACTGCGCAGCGACCGCGCGCCCGTCTTACCGGGCGGCATGGCCATTCTGCTCTCCGTGTTTGAGAGTCTCGACATAGAGCAGATGCACGCCACCGGCGGAGCCTTGCGCGAAGGACTGCTCTATGATCTGCTTGGCCGCATCCGTCACAAGGATATCCGCGACCGCAGCGTCGCGCGGCTTAGCATCCAGTATCACGTAGATACCGATCAGGCCAAGCGTGCCGAGCAGACGGCCTTGCGCTGCCTGAAGCAGCTCCCACAATGGAAGCTCGACCCATACCAACCCATGCTCGGCTGGAGCGCGCGGCTGCATGAGATCGGGCTCGCCATCTCGCACAGTCAGTATCGCAAACACGGTGCCTACCTGGTCGAGCACTCCGATATGCCCGGTTTTTCGCGCCAGGAACAGCAACTTCTGGCCACGCTTATCCTCGGCCAGCGCAACAAATTTCCGCTTGCCGTATTTACGGATCTGCAGGCGGAGCAGGCGAGAGCGGCGAAACGTTTATGCGTCTTACTGAGGCTAGCGGTGTTATTAAACCGCAGCCGCAGCCGCCAACCCCTGCCGAAAATTTCCATTACCGCAAAGGGGGATGTCGTGCAGATCAAATTTCCCCGCGGCTGGCTCAACAAACATCCGCTCACCCAAGCCGACCTGGATCAGGAAATAAAATATTTGAAAGCTGCGAAAATAAAACTGAAAGCCGAATGAATTCGGCCCTACAAATCATTCCGCCAGTTCTTGCAGCAAGAATTGCTGAGCCGAACGAGGTTTTTGATTGCCCGGCTTGAGACGCTTATACGTTCCATCACTCTGCATCAGCCAGGTCTGGGTATTGTCGGCAAGATACGGCAGCAGTCCTTCGTTCAGCAACCGCGCCTGCAGGCGGCTGTCCTCGACCGGAAAGCAGGTCTCCACGCGCCTGTAGAAATTGCGGCTCATCCAATCGGCGCTCGAACAATAAAAATCCGGATTGTCATCATTCAGGAAATAAAACACCCGGCTGTGCTCCAGAAACCGGCCCACGATGGAACGCACCTGAATATTCTCCGACACCCCCGCAATACCCGGCCGCAGGCAACACATCCCGCGTATGATGAGATCAATCTTCACGCCCGCCTGCGAGGCTTCATACAACGCCTGCATGATTTGCGGATTATCAATCGCATTCATCTTGGCAATGATATGTGCTTGCTTACCTTGCTTCGCGTGTTCGGCCTCGCGCGCGATCAACCCCAGCATCGCCTTGTGCAGGGTGAAGGGCGACTGCAAAATCTTCTTCAATTTAGTCGCGCGGCCCAAGCCGGTGAG
>DATMXC010000172.1:0-2782 GCA_035561915.1 Gammaproteobacteria bacterium | reverse complement strand
GGTCAAGTGATCCACTTTGACAGCGAGGCTATTCGCAGCGAACGCAATTGGGTGTTCGGCGCGAATACTCATCTCCACAAGGATTGCAGCGTGATCTGGGCGCGTGTAGTGAGCGATGATTTTCATGCGCGTTATTCGGCGGTCTCCCGTTACTACCGTTACGTGATTTTCAATCGGACGGTGCGCTCCGGCGTCTTTGCAGATAGGGTGAGCTGGTGCTATCGCCCGCTCGACGAAGGTCGCATGCGTGAGGCCGCGCACTATTTGATAGGCGAACATGATTTTTCCTCCTATCGCGCGGTGGCCTGTCAGGCGAAACAACCGGTGCGCACGGTTCACCGTCTGGACGTGGTGCGTCACGGGGAGATGATCGTCATTGACATTGTCGCCAATGCCTTCCTGCATCACATGGTGCGCAACATCGCCGGCGTGCTGATGACGATAGGGAGCGGCGAGCGCGAACCGGTTTGGGCAAAAGAGGTGCTGGAGGCGCGTGATCGCACGCTGGGCGGCGTCACCGCGCCGCCGCAGGGGTTGACCCTGATGGCTGTTGAATACCCTGAAACCTTTGCCCTGCCCGCGCCCGGCGCAGAACCGTTTTTTTGAGTTAGAATAATCTATAATAGTGGCGCTTTCTTCCCCTTTCTCTTGTATCTTGCACTTTTCTCTGCCTTATTATGCGCACACGGGTTAAAATCTGTGGCATTACCCGACCTCAAGATGCCCTTGAGGCCGCGAGGCTGGGCGCCGATGCGATTGGCTTGGTGTTTTATCCGCCCAGCCCGCGCGCGGTAACCGTAGAGCAGGCGCGGGCCATCATCGCCGTGATGCCGCCTTTTGTCACGGTGGTGGGCTTGTTCGTGGACGCCCAGCCCGTAGAAATTTCCGCAATCCTGGACGCAGTGCGTCTCGATACGCTGCAATTTCACGGTAATGAAAAGGCGGCCGAATGCGGTCGTTATGGTAGGCCTTATATTAAGGCCCTGAGGATGCGTCAAGGGGTGGATGTAGCCGCCTACGCGCGCGACCACGCCGGCAGTGCCGGGCTGTTATTGGATGCCCATGTCGAAGGGGTTCCAGGCGGTACGGGCCTGACATTTGACTGGTCGCTGACACCGGCTGGCTTGGATAAACCGCTGATCCTGGCCGGCGGGCTCAACCCCGAAAATGTGGCGGATGCGATACGCAGGGTGTGGCCCTACGCCGTGGATGTGAGCGGTGGCGTGGAGTCTGCTAAGGGCATTAAGGACCATCGAAAGATGGCGAAATTTATCAACGAGGTCAACCATGTCAGCGTCTCCTAAACCCATGCAAAGCGCGCCTTTCGGATCGCTACCGGACGCCAATGGGCATTTCGGTCCCTATGGCGGGCGCTTCGTAGCCGAGACGCTGATGCAGCCGCTGGAAGAACTGCGCCTCGCCTATGAACGTTACAAAAACGATCCCGAATTTATCGCCGAATTCGAGCACGACCTCAAGCATTATGTCGGCCGTCCCTCACCACTTTATTTCGCCCAACGCTGGAGCAAACAGCTCGGCGGCGCGAAGATTTACCTCAAGCGCGAGGATTTGAATCACACCGGCGCGCACAAGATCAACAACACCATCGGCCAGGCGCTGCTCGCCAAGCGCATGGGAAAGACGCGCATCATCGCCGAGACCGGGGCGGGGCAGCACGGCGTCGCCACCGCCACGGTGGCCGCGCGGCTGGGTTTGGAGTGCGTGGTGTACATGGGCAGCGAAGATATCAAACGCCAGGCGATCAACGTCTTTCGCATGAAGCTGCTGGGCGCCACCGTGGTGCCGGTCGAATCGGGTTCTAAAACCCTGAAAGACGCGCTCAACGAGGCGATGCGCGATTGGGTTACCAACGTGGACAACACCTTTTACATCATCGGCACCGTGGCCGGGCCGCATCCCTATCCGATGCTGGTGCGTGATTTCCAGTCCGTGATCGGCCGCGAGGCGCGCGTGCAGATTCTGGAACAGGAAGGCAGGCTGCCAGATGCGCTGGTCGCCTGCGTGGGCGGCGGCTCCAACGCCATCGGGTTGTTCTATCCATTTTTGGAGGATGTGAACGTCAAACTCTACGGCGTCGAGGCGGCGGGCGAGGGCCTCGAAACGGGTCATCATGCGGCGACGCTGTGCAAGGGCCGTCCCGGCGTGCTGCACGGCAATCGTACTTATCTTATCGAAGACGACGACGGCCAGATCATCGAGACGCATTCGATTTCGGCCGGTCTCGATTATCCCGGCGTCGGACCGGAACATGCGTGGCTGAAAGACAGCGGACGCGCGAACTATGTCGCCATCACCGACGACGAGGCACTCCAGGCATTCCATGATCTGACCAGAATAGAAGGCATCATGCCCGCGCTGGAGTCGAGCCATGCGCTAGCCTATGCTACCAAGCTCGCGCCCGCCATGAAAAATGATCAGATCATCATCGTCAATCTGTCCGGCCGCGGCGATAAAGACATCCACACCGTGGCGGCGCGCGAGGGCATTAAGGTATGAACAGCGCCCCGCGCGAGAAAGTCAGGGCCCAGCCTGAACAAGCGGGCAATCGCATCACGCACTGCTTTGACCGGTTGCGCGCGCAAGGGCGCAAGGCGCTGATCCCGTTTATCACCGCCGGCGATCCGAATCCGGAAGTGACCGTGCCGTTGCTGCACGCGATGGTGAGCGCGGGTGTGGACATCATCGAACTGGGTGTGCCGTTTTCCGACCCGATGGCCGACGGCCCGGTGATTCAGCGCGCCAGCGAACGTGCGCTTAAACA
>DATMXC010000171.1:0-9504 GCA_035561915.1 Gammaproteobacteria bacterium | reverse complement strand
GGTGCAGGCCATCGTCCGCGCCCATCAAGGGATGGTGTGGGTGGAGTCCGAACCGGGACAGGGCAGCACCTTCGGTCTGCGCCTGCCGCTCAAACCCGCAAAGATCCTGCCCAGTGAAGTGGCGCAGCATGCCCCGCACAGTTGTTTGTTGTTTCCGATAGATGGTGCCAAAAGAAAAATACTTAAAGAGAGGATGTCATGAGTCATTCCACGGTATTGGTAGTAGAAGACGACCTGTCGTTGCGTGAGGCTTTGTGCGATACCTTGCAGCTGGCGGGTTACCCGGTGCTCGCCGCTGAAAACGGCCGCGAGGCTCTGGAGTTTCTGGACGAGGGCGGGCGCGGCCGTGATCTCGGTATGGTGGTGAGCGACATCCAGATGGAGCGGATGGACGGTCATGCCCTGTTGAAACAAATCCGCATCCGCCGGCCCGATCTGCCGGTGTTGCTGATGACGGCCTTCGGCACCATCAAGAGTGCGGTGGAGGCGATGCGCAACGGGGCGGTGGATTATCTGGTGAAACCCTTCGAGGCCGAGGCGCTGATTCAGCGCGTGAGCCGTTTTTTGATTGATACCGTAGCCGAGGACGCCGAGTTGATCGCCGTGGACGAGCGCAGTCTGAAATTGGTCAGCCTCGCCCGGCGCGTGGCCGACAGCGAGGCCACCGTCATGATCGGCGGCGAGAGCGGCACCGGCAAGGAGGTGCTGGCGCGTTATGTCCACCGTCATTCATCGCGCAGCAAGGGGCCTTTCGTGGCCATCAATTGCGCGGCGATTCCGGAAAACATGCTGGAAGCCACCCTGTTCGGTTATGAGAAGGGCGCCTTCACCGGCGCCTATCAAGCCTGCACCGGCAAGCTCGAACAGGCCGAGGGTGGCACGCTGTTGCTCGATGAAATCTCAGAGATGAGTCTGGGCTTGCAGGCGAAGTTGTTGCGTGTCTTGCAGGAGCGCGAGGTGGAGCGGCTGGGCGGCCGCAAGTTGATTCCGTTAAATCTACGCGTGCTGGCCACCTCTAACCGCATTCTTCGCGATGAGGTTGCTGCCGGGAGGTTCCGCGAGGATTTGTTTTACCGCCTCAATGTATTCCCGCTGTACTGGCCTGCCTTGCGCGAGCGTCCGGCGGACATAATTCCGCTCGCGCACTATTTCCTGGCGCGCAGCGCCCAGACCAACCAGCGTCCCGCACCGGGTCTGTCGGAGGCGGCCAAGGCGCACCTGCTCGCGCATCGTTGGACGGGAAATGTACGCGAACTGGACAACATCATTCAACGTGCACTCATCATGCAACCCGGTGATGAAATCGGCGCAGACGATTTGCAGTTTGAAGCGGTTGCAACGGAAGGCATAGCGGCGTCTGTGCAGACCCCCAAACAGGAGAAACTGGGTGGCGATCTCAAGGCGCGTGAAAAGGAACTGATTGTCGAGGCTCTCACACAGACCATGGGCAGCCGCAAACTGGCCGCCGTGCGGCTGGGGATCAGCCAGCGCACACTGCGCTATAAGCTCGCGCGGCTGCGCGACGAGGGCTATGCCTTGCCCGGTGAGGTTGGCGTGGAATCTGCATAATAACAGGGGCTGGGATCTAGGGATTAGGGGCTAGCGAAAACCCCAATATCCCCAGTCCCTAGCCCCTAGCCCCTAACACCTAGAGATAAACACATGAACGATATTGATGTTTCTCAACTTTTAAATCAACTGCGCAGCACGGCCGCCCTGGCCCGTGGTGAGACGGCCGCCGCCAGCCAAGCCGCCGAGGGCGGTTTTGCGGATCTGCTCAAGCGGTCTATTGATGGGGTCAATGAGGCGCAACAGAGTGCCTCGAAATTGACCCAGGCCTTCGAGAGCGGCGACAAGCAGGCAGACCTCGCCGAGGTGATGGTCGCGCTGCAAAAGGCCAGCATCTCTTTTCAGGCGATGACCCAGGTGCGCAACAAACTGGTGTCGGCCTATCAAGACGTGATGAATATGCAAGTCTAGGGACTAGTGGCTAGAGGCTAGAGATTTTAATGCTACTCGTCAGTTATTCAGCACGGACTCTGAAATGAAACTACCCAATTTTTCAACCTCGGCACTGGGCTTCACCCATCTCCCTCTGGTGCGCCAATTAGGCTTACTGATCGGCCTCGCGGCCAGCGTGGCCCTGGGCGTGGCAGTGGTGATGTGGGGGCAAGAGCCGAGCTATCGCGTGCTGTACAGCAGTCTGTCGGACAAGGACAGCGGTCAGATCATTGACGCCCTGCAAAAGAATAATATCCCGTACAAGGTAGACCAGGGCAGCGGCGCAATACAGGTGCCCATGGAGCGCGTGCACGATGCGCGCCTGAAGCTTGCCACGCAGGGACTGCCCAAGGGGACGTCCGGCGGCTTCGAGGCCATGGAAGGTCAGCAGGGTTTCGGCACCAGCCAGTTCATGGAGGCCGCACGCTATCAGCGTGCTCTGGAGGAGGAGCTGGCGCTCTCCATCGCCACTCTCAATAATGTGCAAGGTGCCCGGATACACCTGGCCATACCGAAACAATCCATGTTCGTGCGCGCCAAACAGGAGCCGAGCGCCTCGGTGGTGGTCAATCTTTATCCGGGACGCAATCTGTCGGACGGTGAGGTGATGGCCATCGTGCATCTGGTGGCCTCCAGCATTCCCAATCTCTCCGCCGAGCAGGTCACGGTGATAGATCAGAAGGGGCAGTTGCTCACCAGCCAGAAATCCTCGCGCGAGATGGCCTTGAGCGCCTCGCAATTCGAATACGCCCAGCGCATGGAAGATTCCTACGTGAAACGCATCGAGGGCATCCTCTCGCCCATCGTCGGAGCGGAGGGGGTGCGGGCGCAGGTGGTGGCCGAGATGGATTTCACCGTCACCGAGCAGACCCAGGAAAGCTTTAACAAGGAAAAGCCGGCCCTGCGCAGCGAACAGACCAGTGAGGAAAAAACCGCCGGCGGCGGCGTGGCGAGTGGAATACCGGGGGCGCTGTCCAACCAGCCGCCTGCTGCTGCGAGTGTCGCGCCTACTGCTGCCAATGCCGCTACGGCTGCCGCCGGAGCGCCGGCGGCGGAGAGTAGTGCATCCGGCCCGCAGAACAGCAGCGCGCGAGCGACGCGCAATTACGAACTCGATAAGACCATCAGCCATACCCAATTATCGAGTGGGACGGTCAAGCGCCTGTCCGTGGCGGTGGTGGTGAACGATCGCCAGAGCACCGATGACAATGGCGATCCGGTGAAGACCCCGCTCACGCCGGAGGAGCTCACCCGCTTTACCGCGCTCGTAAAGGACGCCGTCGGCTTTAATGAAAAGCGCGGCGACACCGTCAACGTGGTCAACGCTTCATTTAATGTGCCGGAGGCGGTCGAGCCGCCGCCCGAGCCGTCATTCTTCGAGAAGCCGTGGCTGGCGAGTCTGGGCAAGCAACTGGGCGCCGGTTTGGTCGTGTTGCTGATCGTGTTCGGTGTGTTGCGTCCGGTATTGAGCGGACTTGCCACGCGCGGCGACTCCGTCCCGCGCGGCATAGGCGCGCAAGGCGGCATGATGGTGGCGGAGGATCGGCTAAGCCTCGGTGGGTCCGCTCAAGCGGCGCGGCTGGCCGGCCCCGGCAGTTACGATGCCAATCTCAGTACCGCCAAGACGCTGGCGGCGCAAGATCCTAAGCGCGTCGCCCAAGTGGTCAAGACCTGGGTAGCGAGCGATGTCTGAGAACATTAGCAAATTGCCGGGGACCGAGCGCGCCGCGGTGCTGCTGCTCAGCCTGGGCGAGCAGTACGCCTCCGAGATACTGAAACACATGGGCCCCAAGGAGGTGCAAAAGCTCGGCAGCACCATGGCCGCCTTGAATAATATCTCCAAGGTTCAGGTTGGAGAGGTACTGGCGAATTTTTGTGAGTCCGTGGACAACGAGACCAATCTCGGCATCGGTTCGGAAGATTACATCCGCAACGTGCTGGTGAAGGCGCTGGGCCAGGACAAGGCCGGCGGCATCATAGACCGCATCCTGATGGGCAGCAACAGCAAGGGGCTGGAGGCGCTCAAGTGGATGGAGCCGCGCGCGGTGGCCGAGATCATCCGTCTGGAGCATCCGCAGATCATCGCCATCGTACTGGCCTATCTCGACAGCGATCAAGCGGCCGAGGTGATCGCTCAATTCACCGACCGGGTGCGGCTGGATGTGCTGATGCGCATCGCCTCGCTCGACGGCATACAGCCTACCGCGTTGCACGAACTGAACGAGATCATGGAGAAGCAGTTTTCTGGCGACTCCACCAGCAACGTGCGGTCCGCCACGGTCGGCGGCGTCAAGTCCGCAGCCAATATCCTCAACAACATGGACACCTCGCTGGAGGCCGCGCTACTGGAGAAGGTCAAGGAACTCGATGCGGATCTTGGGCAAAAGATCCAGGATCTGATGTTTGTGTTCGAGAATCTGCTCACGGTGGACGACCGTGGCATACAGGCCCTACTGCGCGAGGTGTCGTCGGAGAACTTGCTGCTCGCCTTGAAGGGCGCCGACGACGCGATGAAGGACAAGATCTTCAAGAATATGTCGAAGCGCGCCGCCGAAATCATGCGCGACGACCTGGAGGCCAAAGGGCCGGTACGTCTGTCCGAGGTCGAGGCCGCGCAGAAGGAGATCCTCACCATCGCTCGCCGCATGGCCGACGCCGGGGACATCGCGCTGGGTGATACGGGTGAGCAATTTGTCTAAGGTTATCCCCCAAGAAGAACTTTCCGCATGCGAGCGCTGGGTGCTGCCTGCGGTGCAGTCGTCGTCGCGTGCCGCGCCGTCCGGACCAGGCCTCGGCGCCAACCTGCTCACCGCGGGTCAAATCGAACAAGTGCAGCGCCAGGCGTATGAGGAAGGATTCGCCTTGGGCCGCCGTGAAGGTCTCGCCGCCGGCCAGGCCGAGTTGCACGCTCAGGTGCAGCGGCTGGATCAGATGATGCGTGCCCTGAGCGTGCCGTTCGAAGGGCTGGATCACCAGGTCGAGCAGGAATTGCTGTTGCTCACCACTACGATGCTGAGGCAACTGGTGCGGCGCGAATTAAAAAGCGATCCGGGTCAGATTGTCGCCGTGGTGCGCGAGGCGATGGCGAGCCTGCCGGTCGCTACCCGCAACGCCCGCCTCTATCTACATCCCGAGGATGCGGCCCTGGTGCGCGACGCCTTGGCGATCAGCGACGCTGAGCGGCCCTGGCGCATCATGGAAGATCCGGTGTTGACGCGCGGCGGTTGCCGCGTGATAACGGATACCTCCTCGATAGACGCCAGCGTGGAGACCCGCCTGGCGATATTGATCGCCACCGTGTTGGGAGGCGTGCGTGACAGCGACGGTTCCACACAGGCATAGTCATAACCGCGAGACCCGTGGTCCGGAGGACAACGGCGCACTGTGGGCGATGCGGCTGGAGCGTTGCCGCAAACGCGCCGAGACGCCGATCTCGTTAGTTGTCGAGGGCAAACTCACCCGCGTGGTGGGCCTTACTCTCGAAGCAGTGGGCTGCCAGGCCGCCATCGGCTCGCGCTGTTTGGTAAGCGGGCCGAACGGCAGCGTCGAGGCCGAGGTGGTGGGCTTCGCCGGTGAAAAATTATTTCTCATGCCGACCGGCGATATCCGCGGCATCGCACCCAATGCGCGAGTGATTCCCACTGGCCGCGTGTGTGAAGCGGCGGTCGGCGAGGCCTTGTTGGGAAGAGTGCTGGACGGCGCGGGTTGTCCGCTGGATAGCGCCGGGCCGGTGCATACCGAGTTGCGTGTGCCGCTTACCGGGCGTTTTATCAATCCGCTCACGCGGCGGCCGATACGCGAACCGCTCGACGTGGGTGTGCGTGCCATCAATGCCTTGCTGAGCGTCGGACGCGGGCAACGCATGGGCCTGTTCGCCGGCAGCGGCGTCGGCAAGAGTGTGCTGCTCGGCATGATGACGCGCTACACCAACGCCGATGTCATCGTGGTCGGGCTGATCGGCGAGCGCGGCCGCGAGGTGAAGGAGTTCATCGAAAACATTCTCGGTCCCGAGGGCATGAAACGCGCCGTCGTGGTGGCCTCGCCAGCGGACAATCCGCCGCTCATGCGCATCCAGGGTGCGGCACTCGCCACCAGCATCGCTGAATATTTCCGTGATCGCGGTCTGCACGTCTTGCTGTTGATGGATTCACTTACGCGCTACGCCCAGGCGCAGCGCGAGATCGCGCTCGCCATCGGCGAGCCGCCCGCGACCAAGGGTTATCCGCCGTCGGTGTTCGCCAAGCTGCCGCAGTTGGTAGAGCGGGCCGGCAACGGCGACGTGGGCGGCGGTTCGATCACCGCCTTTTATACCGTATTGACGGAGGGCGATGATCATAACGATCCGATCGCCGACGCCGCGCGTGCGATCCTGGACGGCCACGTGGTGCTGTCGCGCTCGTTGGCCGAGGCCGGGCATTATCCCGCGATAGACATCGAGGCCTCTATCAGCCGTGCCATGAACGAGATCACCACCTCCGAACACCAGCAGGCGGGGCGGCGCTTCAAACAACTCCATTCCACTTATCAGCAAAGCCGCGATCTCATCAGCGTGGGCGCCTACACCGCGGGCAGCGATGCGCGGGTAGACGAGGCCATCGCCATGCAGCCGCGCCTCATGGATTTTCTGCAGCAGGATCAGCATCAGCCCGTCACTCTTAACGACAGTCTTCATGATCTCAGGGGATTGATAGAGACTTCCGGGAAGGCGATGCAAGTTACAGGGGCTTTAACTACAGGGACTAGGGACTAGGGAAATGTCCGCTCACTTCTCCCTCCTCATCTCTCACTCCTTCCCGGTGGTAGGACTATCTTCGCCATCTCTGACGCGACTTCACACACTAAATAAACGCCAGTCCGCACCTCCTTGTGCGGGCGTTCGCGGCTCCTAAGCCCGCCGCTCCCCCCTACCCCTAAGATCCATGACTAAATCACAACGCCTTCAACCCGTAACTCGAGTCGCTGAGAACCGCGAGCAAGAGGCGGCGCTCGCTATGGCGGATGCCCAGCAGGCGTTGAATGAGCGCGAGGCGCGGCTCAACGAGCTGGTCGGCTACAGGGCCGAATACCATATGCGTTACAAGACGGCGAGCAGCGCCGGCATGGAGGCGGCACAGATCCAGGACTACCGTCATTTTATCGCCAAACTGGATCAGGCCATCAGCGGACAGTTGGTCTTGGTGGAAGGTGCGCGGAACGCCTATGAAGAGACCAAGCGCCAATGGTCCGCTACCCGCAGTAAAAGTTTGGCGCTTGACAAGGTTGTAACACGTTATCGCCACGAAGAGGTGCGCAGCGCGGAGCGCCGCGAGCAGGGCGAGGCGGACGAGCGGAACCAACACCTTAAGCCGGTATTGAGTCTGGACAGCTCAAACGACGAGATCGAGTCTGATTAACCAAGAGACGCTAGAGTCTTAGCGCTTGAAGTATATCCTGGCCCGCAAGTTGCAGTAGTTGAGCCTGGATTGAGCAATACTCAAAACATGGTGGCTGTTACTGGTTTCCTTCAAGATTTATACAAACCAGCCGATACCAGGCTATCACCCGAATCATTAAGGAATGAATTCATGGCCAAGGCCAAAAAATGCTCTAACGGGGTAAAAGCCACTGTTGGTAAAAAAATAGTCAAGAGGTTACCGCAGGCAACCATCATCTGCTGCGACTCATTGGATATATCCGGGGTGGGTGAATTGCACCAACAATTAAACAAGGCGCTCGATGATGGCCAAGCGGTCACTTTGGACGCCAGCCAGGTGCAACGCGCCGACACAGCGGCCTTGCAGTTACTGGCCGCCTTTTGTCAGACGGCTCGCAACCGGGGCGTGACAGTGACTTGGCGACAACCATCGGAAGTGTTTGAGCTTTCGGCGTGTCTGCTCGGGCTTGATGGAATGTTGGGGAACATGGCTTAGCACCACGGCTTAATTTTAGGAGAAAACCATGGCAAGTGTATTAGCAGTAGACGATTCCGCGTCCATGCGGCAAATGGTGGCATTTACGCTGAAGGGGGCCGGTTATGAAGTGGTCGAGGCGGTGGACGGTCAGGATGCGTTAAAGGTGGCCAAAACCAAAAAGGTCAATCTGGTCATCACTGATGTGAACATGCCGAATATGGACGGTATTTCGCTCATCAAGGCATTGCGCGCCCTGCCCGATTATAAATTTGTACCGATGCTGATGTTGACCACCGAATCAGCGGACAGCAAGAAACAGGAAGGCAAGGCGGCGGGCGCGACCGGCTGGTTGGTCAAGCCGTTTAACCCGGAGCAGTTGCTCGCAACCATTAAAAAAGTGCTGGGATAAAAATAAAGGAATACTCATGAGCGTCGATCTCGCCCAGTTTCACCAAACCTTCTTCGAGGAGAGCTTCGAGGGCCTGGAAGCCATGGAGGGAGGTTTGCTGAACCTGAACACGGGCGCGACGGACCTTGATGTCATCAACACCATATTTCGCGCCGCCCATTCCATCAAGGGCGGCAGCGCCACCTTTGGTTTTTCTGCGGTCGCCAACTTTACCCACACCCTGGAGACGCTGCTCGACGAGATGCGCGCCGGTAAACGCGAAGTGACCCGCGAGGCGGTGGATCTTTTGCTGCAATCGGTGGATTGTCTGCGCGCGATGCTCGCCGCGACCCAATCCGGCGCGGCGATCGAGCAGGAGCAGGTGGATGCCCTGCATGGACAATTGGAAGAATTGCTCAAGGGCCAGCAAGCCACGGTGTCCGTAATGCAACCCGATACTGCCTTGCCTGCTACGGCGACGCTGGGTGGCGCGGGCTGGGAGATTATGTTCCGCCCGCATCCGAATATGCTGCGCACCGGCAACGATCCGGTGCGGATGTTTCGTGAGCTGGCCCAGCTCGGCGAGCTTACCACTACGGTGGATGCGGCCGGCCTGCCGGAGCTCCCGGCGCTGGACCCTGAAGCGAGCTATCTCGGCTGGCGTTTGCAATTAAAGGGCGATATCGCCCACGCACAGGTCGCCGAGATTTTTGACTGGGTGACCGACGAATGTGATCTTGAAATCAAACCATTGTCCGCCAATGACACCCATGTGACTGGCCCCGCCACAGCGGCCTTGGCATCGCAACCCACCGACCGCCGCGAAGCAAGCTCTGACCGGCGCGCCGCCGCGGGGGGGGAAAGCGCTTCGATCCGGGTGGCGACGGACAAGGTAGACGCCTTGATCAATATGGTCGGCGAACTGGTGATTACCCAGTCCATGCTGAGCCAGATCGGCAATGCCGAGGATTTTGATGTTAACCAGATTCACAAATTACGCGACGGCTTGATCCAACTGGAGCGTAACACCCGCGAGCTGCAAGAGAGCGTGATGCGCATCCGCATGTTGCCGATGGGTTTCGCCTTCAACCGCTTCCCGCGCATGGTGCATGATCTCTGTCAAAAACTGAATAAAAAGATCGAACTCAAAATGTCCGGCGAGAAAACCGAGCTGGACAAGACCGTACTGGAAAAAATCGGCGATCCGCTGGTGCACCTGGTGCG
>DATMXC010000170.1:0-3790 GCA_035561915.1 Gammaproteobacteria bacterium | reverse complement strand
GTCCATCATTGATGAAGACAACGGCAGGCGCGTGCGCATGGCGCATCTCGCCATCGTCGGCAGCCACAAGGTCAACGGCGTGGCGGCCTTGCACACGCATCTGCTCAAGACCACGACCTTCGCCGATTTCGAGCGCTTTTTTCCGGAGCGCATTGTCAACAAGACCAACGGCATCACCCCGCGGCTGTGGCTTAATCAGGCCAATCGGGGGCTGGCGAGCCTGATTTCATCGCGCATCGGCAATGGCTGGATCACCCAACTCGATGAGCTGAATAAATTGCAACCGCTGGCGCAGGATGAGGACTTCAGAAATCAGTTTCTGGCGGTCAAGCGCATAAACAAACTGCACCTTACCGAGATCGTCAAGCATCACTTAGGGCTTAATCTCAATGTGGACTCGCTGTTCGACGTGCAGGTCAAACGCATTCATGAATATAAACGCCAGTTGCTCAACGTCCTGCATGTGGTCACGCTTTACAACCGTATCCGCAGCGGCGCCCACCCCGATGCCGCGCCGCGCACGGTCATCTTCGGCGGCAAGGCAGCGCCTGCTTATTTGACGGCCAAGCTCATTATCAAGCTCATCAACGATGTGGCCGACGTCATCAACAACGACCCCACCGTGGAAGGCCGGCTCAAGGTGGTATTCATTCCCAACTACAACGTCTCCACCGCGATGGACATCTTTCCCGCCGCTGAGCTCTCACAGCAGATCTCCACGGCGGGCACCGAGGCCTCCGGCACCGGCAATATGAAGTTCGCCCTCAACGGAGCGATGATCCTCGGCACCCTGGACGGCGCCAACGTGGAGATTCTCGAAGAGGTCGGGGACGACAATATCTTTATCTTCGGTCACACCGCCGATGAAGTGAGAAAAATCCGTTCCGAGGGTTACCGGCCGCGCGATTACTACGAAGCCAATGAGGAATTACGGCAAGTGCTGGATATGATCGGCTCAGGCTTTTTCTCGCCCGACCACGCCGATCTGTATAAACCCATTATTGATAACCTGCTGCAGTACGACCACTATTTACTGCTGGCCGATTACGGCTCGTATATCGCCAGTCAGGGGCGGGTGGACGCACTCTATCGGGATCAAACGGAGTGGACGCGGCGCGCAATTCTTAATGTCGCGGGGATGGGCAAATTTTCCAGCGACCGCACCATCCGCGAATACGCCGAGGAGATCTGGAACGTGCGGCCGGTTGAAGTGAAGTTAGAGTAGGTGCGAATTCATTAGCATAACAACCCGAATGGCGTAACCCAACAGAAAAATTCCAGCGTGTTACCACAAAGGACGCGGAGGAGACGCCCTTACAGATTTTGCTCTGCGTCCTCTGCGGTGAATCCTCTTTATGAAGTAGGTGCGAATTGATTCGCATCGCAGGCCGAATGAATTCGGCCCTACTTTTACCGCTTCATCGAGTCAAAGAATTCAGCGTTGGTCTTGGTCGCCTTCAGCCGTTCCAGCAGAAATTCCATCGCCGCTAGTTCGTCCATCGGATGCAGCAGCTTGCGGATGATCCACATCTTCTGCAACTCATCGGGCTTGGTGAGCAACTCCTCGCGGCGCGTGCCGGAGCGGTTGATGTTGATGGCGGGGTAGATGCGCTTCTCGGCGATCTTGCGATCCAGGTGCACCTCCATGTTGCCGGTGCCCTTGAATTCTTCATAGATCACGTCGTCCATGCGTGAACCGGTGTCAATCAGCGCGGTGGCTATGATGGTGAGCGAACCACCCTCCTCGATGTTGCGCGCGGCGCCGAAGAAGCGTTTAGGCCGCTGCAGGGCATTGGCGTCCACACCGCCGGTCAACACCTTGCCGGAAGCCGGCACCACGGTATTGTAAGCGCGCGCCAGGCGGGTGACGGAATCGAGCAGAATCACCACGTCCTTCTTGTGCTCCACCAGCCGCTTGGCCTTTTCGATCACCATCTCGGCAACCTGCACGTGACGGGTAGCGGGTTCATCGAAGGTGCTGGATACGACCTCGGCACGCACCGAACGCTGCATCTCGGTCACCTCTTCCGGCCGCTCGTCTATCAGCAGCACAATCAGATAGCACTCCGGATGACTCGCGGCGATGGACTGGGCGATGTTTTGCAGCATCATGGTCTTGCCGGATTTGGGCGAGGAAACGATGAGCCCACGCTGGCCTTTGCCGATGGGGGCGATCAGATCAATCACGCGCGCGGTGATGTCCTCGGTGCTGCCGTTACCCTGCTCCAGGGTGAGGCGCTCATTGGCGAACAACGGGGTGAGATTTTCGAACAGTACCTTGTTCTTGGCGTTTTCCGGCGCCTCGAAATTGATCTCGCTCACCTTGAGTAGGGCGAAGTAGCGCTCCCCTTCCTTCGGTGGACGTATCTTGCCGGACACGGTGTCGCCGGTGCGCAGGTTAAAGCGCCGCACCTGGCTCGGGGAGACGTAGATATCGTCCGGGCCTGCGAGATAGGAGCTGTCGGCGGAGCGCAGGAACCCGAAGCCGTCTTGCAGAATTTCCAGTACGCCATCGCCGAAAATATCTTCGCCCTTTTGGGCATGGGCCTTGAGGACGGCGAAGATAACGTCTTGCTTGCGCGAACGGGCCATGCCCTCGACGCCCATGGAGAGTGCAAGGTCTATGAGGTCGGCGGCGCTTTTTTGTTTGAGTTCAGTCAGGTTCATGTATGTGTAGTTTCCGAAAGTGGAGAAGTGCTGTGTTAGGGAGGATAGTCCGGGCGGTAGCCTGGGATGAAGCGTATGCGTATCGGGGGAACTGCCAGCGAGGCAGGATGTCACTTACGTTTATGTATTATTGTTGTTACTTTATCACTCGATGATTAATGGGTCTAGTCTTTTGCTCACCTCAAAACCTATTTTGTGCATCGTCCAAAAGACACATCATTATTACAAATTGGTATCAATAAAAGCAGTCAACTGGGATTTGGACAAGGCGCCCACCTTAGTCGCCTCGACGTTGCCGTCCTTAAACAGCATGAGGGTGGGTATGCCGCGAATGCCGTAGCGCGGGGGCGTGGTCGGGTTCTGATCTATATTGAGCTTGGCGACCTTGATTTTGCCCGCATATTCATCGGCGATCTCGTCCAATATCGGCGCAATCATCTTGCACGGCGCGCACCAATCCGCCCAGTAATCCACCAGCACCGGCTGGGAGGATTTCAATACATCGGTCTCGAAGGTGGCATCGCTCACATGCAGGATGTTTCCGCTCACTATTTTTATGCCTCAGTTAGGGATATCTGGATATGTACTATTTGGAGGTTGCCGGGCTTAATTCAAGGTTCATATCGCACCCGACATTTACATTGTGACCTGATTTGACTACGTTTTTCAAGCCTATTTCTGTTATCCTATTTGTTCGATGAGCGAAACACATCTCACAGACATCGCCTTCAGCACCTTCGATTTGCCTCATTCAATAGCACAAGGCATTGAAGATGCAGGCTTTTTATTCTGTACACCGATCCAGGCCCAGGCCCTCCCTTTGCTGCTTGCCGGCAAGGATGTCGCCGGCCGGGCGCAGACCGGCACCGGCAAAACCGCGGCCTTTTTAGTGGCCTTGCTCAATCATCTGCTTAAACACCCCGCCCATCCGCAACGCAAACCGAATCAACCGCGCGCCCTGATCCTGGCGCCGACCCGGGAACTCGCCATCCAGATTCACAAAGACGCAGAAGTGCTGGTCTCGCACACGGGACTCAGTCTGGGACTGATCTACGGCGGCACCGGCTACGAGACACAGCGCGCCTCGCTGGAACAAGGCGTAGACATCCTGATAGGAACGCCC
>DATMXC010000169.1:0-5436 GCA_035561915.1 Gammaproteobacteria bacterium | reverse complement strand
GGAGAGCGCGGGGCCTTTGCGTTCAATCATGCGCTCCGGCTGTTTTTCCAGCACATCCTTAATAAGCACAGCCAGGCGGCGTGGGGTAGCGTACTCTGTGACGACCTTGGAGTAATCGGCGTCCGCTGCAAGGTAGCCCTGCTCTTTCAGTCCTTCAAATATTCCTTTGCAAAAGGCCTGGGAAAGTTTGAGCAACGATTTGGGTGGCAGTTCTTCGGTGAGCAGTTCAATGAGTAGGCTGTCTTGCATGGTTTTACTTTTTATTCAGGATGGGGAAACCCAAGGCCTCCCTCGAATCGTAGTAGCTCTGTGCCACCGCGCGGCTCAGATTACGCACGCGTCCAATATAGGCGGCGCGCTCGGTGGTGGAGATCGCGCCGCGCGCGTCGAGCAGGTTAAACGTGTGCGAACACTTCATCACCATTTCGAAGGCAGGCAGGGTGAGTTTGGTTTCCATCAGCCGCTTGGCCTCGGATTCGAACTCGCCGAATAATTTAAACAACCACTCGACGTTGCTGTATTCGAAATTGTATTTCGATTGCTCGACTTCGTTCTGGTGATACACGTCGCCGTAGCTCACGCTGTCGGTCCATTTCAGATCGAACACGCTCTCCACGCCTTGCAGATACATGGCGAGTCGCTCCAAACCATAGGTGATCTCGCCCAGCACCGGCTTGCACTTGAGGCCGCCGACTTCCTGAAAATAGGTGAACTGCGTCACCTCCATGCCGTCGAGCCACACCTCCCAGCCCAAGCCCCAAGCACCGAGCGTGGGGGATTCCCAGTCGTCCTCGACGAAGCGCACATCGTGCTCGCTCATGTTGATGCCGAGCGCGCGCAGGGAATTCAGGTACAGATCTTGTATGTCTAAGGGCGAGGGCTTCAGCACCACTTGATATTGATAGTAGTGTTGCAACCGGTTCGGATTTTCGCCGTAACGGCCGTCCTTGGGACGGCGCGAGGGCTGCACGTAAGCGGCTTTCCACGGTTCCGGGCCGATGGCGCGCAGAAAGGTGGCGGGGTGAAACGTGCCCGCGCCGACTTCCAGGTCGTAGGGCTGGAGCAGTACGCAACCCTGCGCGGACCAATAACTCTGCAAACTCAGAATCAGGTCCTGGAAGGTTAAAATTTTTGCCGCCTGTGGCGCTGTTTTGGGCTGCGCGCTCACCATGAGTCCTCAAGAGTCTCAAAGGATTAAGTATAGCGTGACCGGCGGGTCTTCTGCAGGATTCTGGAGTAATAAGCCCGGCGGCGGTGTCCAACATCAGACTCAAGATATGGCCGGATATGCCGATGATAAAGCTAGACAACACAAGGAATCTTATATGAAAGAGCTCGTTACCCTACCGACCGCCACCGCTCAATGGTATGAGCTGGTCAATGAAGCTGAGAATGTCGCTGCCTGCCGGTTGGTGGAGGAATTGGAAAGCTATCTGGTCTTTCTGTTGATGCGCTTCAGTCGTCAACCTGATCTGGCCGCAAGCGTGCTGGCGCTGGATTATCTCAACGGAGTTCTGACGGCGGGCAGTCTGCAACAGGAACGCCTGCGCGACGTGGGCGATCATTGCCTACTCTATTCCGGCCTGTTCCCGCATCAGGCGGAGCGCCGCCATGTGCGCATCAGTTATTTTGTGGACATGGGCCGCAACGCCTACCAACAGCTATCGCATACCCTGGCCAATACATCGGCGGATCTCTATGCTCATTTGTCGCAGGACTTCATCAGCCTGATGGATGTGTTATTGGCGGTGCGCAAGCTGGGTAGCGCCGGGCCTTGCCTTGATCCGCTGCCGGCCTATGAGTTATGGGCGGACACCGGCAGCCGAGTGGCTTATAGCACTCTGCGCGAAGGCAGCTCCGGGTATCCGGTCATTCTGCAGAAAGAGCCTCATATAAAGCATTAACCGCTTTCCTTAACAGCCTGCTGAAAAGCGTGCTGAGGGGCGCATCGCGGCGTTGGAAACGGACTCAAAATGCGGGGCCGCAAAGCGGTAGACTCCGCGTAAACTCCGCTTTTTCGCCCGTTTCCGCCTCACACTGTATCCCCTGATCAGTTTTTCAGCAGGCTGTTAATGCACTATTTTAGTGCGTTATTGCCCCTTATCCGCCCCAAAATAGGGCGTCAGCAGCCCTCCTCAACATATAAATCTCTGAATACAGGGAATTTCTAAATGGCATGTTTCATGCTAAATTCCCTACTTTGAGTTTTTCAGCGCTCCACACCGCAAAATGACTATTCATTCAGGAGAGTTTTAATGTCTGCAAAAGTATTGAAGATGATCAAAGACAACGACGTCAAGTTTATTGACTTCCGTTTCTGTGACACCAAGGGGAAGGAACAGCATGTCTCAGTTCCCGCGCATACCATAGACGCCGCACTGTTCAAGGAAGGCAAGATGTTTGACGGCTCGTCTATCGCCGGCTGGAAGCATATTAACGAATCGGACATGATTCTGATGCCCGACGCGGACAGTGCCGTGATGGATCCGTTCATGGAGGAGTCCACCCTGCTGTTGCGCTGCAACATCATCGAACCCACCACCATGAAGGGCTACGAGCGCGACCCGCGTTCACTGGCGCAACGTTGCGAGGCCTACATGAAGTCCACCGGCATCGCTGACACCGCCTACTTCGGTCCCGAGCCCGAATTTTTCATCTTCGACGACATCCGCTGGGGCGCAGACATGAGCGGTTCGTTCGTGAAGATAGACTCCGAAGAAGCCGCGTGGAACTCGGAAAAGGTATTTGAAGGCGGCAATATCGGCCACCGTCCGGGCATCAAGGGCGGCTACTTCCCGGTGCCGCCAGTGGATTCAGCGCAGGACATCCGCTCCGCCATGTCGCTCGCCCTGGAAGAAATGGGCCTGGTAGTGGAGGCGCATCACCACGAGGTGGCCACCGCCAACCAGAATGAAATCGCCACCCAGTTCAACACCCTGGTGAGGAAAGCGGACGAGATATTGATTCTGAAGTACGTGGTGATGAACGTCGCCCACGCCTATGGCAAGACCGTGACCTTCATGCCCAAACCGCTGGTCGGCGACAACGGTTCCGGCATGCACTGCCATCAGTCGCTCGCCAAGGCCGGCAAAAACCTGTTCACCGGGAACAAGTATGGGGGCCTGTCCGACCTCGCGCTGTATTACATCGGCGGCATCATCAAACACGCGCGCGCGCTGAACGCCTTCTGCAACCCCGGCACCAACAGCTACAAGCGCCTGGTGCCTGGCTTCGAGGCCCCGGTCATGCTCGCCTACTCGGCGCGCAACCGCTCCGCCTCGATCCGTATCCCCTACGTCGCCAACCCCAAGGGGCGTCGTATCGAGGTGCGCTTCCCCGACCCGAGTGCCAATCCTTATCTCGCCTTCAGCGCAATGGTCATGGCGGGCCTCGACGGCATCCAGAACAAGATCAATCCGGGCGAGGCGATGGACAAAGACCTCTACGACCTGCCGCCGGAAGAGGAAAAGAAAATCCCGAAGGTGTGCCATTCGCTCGACATGGCACTCGAACACCTCGACAAGGATCGCAAGTTCCTCACTGCGGGCGGCGTGTTCACCAACGACGTGATTGACTCGTACATAGACCTCAAGATGCAGGAAGTCACGCGCCTGCGCATGACCTCGCACCCGGTCGAGTACGACATGTATTACAGTTTGTAGGGTCTTTTCTCGTCCCTATGAAAATAAAACACCCCCAGCAACGGGGGTGTTTGTTTTTGGGAACTGCCTTTAGATTTCCCCAGTAACTTGTTGAGAATCTGATGCAATCATGTGCGAAACCCGCAGTCAGCCGAGGTTTGCTAGGGGCTCAGCGGGGAAAATCGTCAAATATCCGAGGTTGCAATTGGCTGGCGAATGTACTCTAATTTTGCCTGCCTTGAGTTTGGGGCGATTGAAAAAGGCCATGGAGGCCTTTTTCAATCGCACGTAGCCGGGCCTGGTTAAAGCTCCCGACAATGAGGGTGTGGTGTTTAAAGGGAGTATTCCGTAGAGGCTGCGTATGTCTCTGCGGCAAGCAGCAAGACACCTTGCCCGCTAACATAAAAGAGTCCGTGTGTATGATAGTTCAACTACGTAAAATCCTTGCGGTCTTCATACAGCGTTGGTACCCGGAACGGCAATTTTTTTATCGCAGCCACGGCCAGGTGCGTTTTGTCTCGCTGTCTCAGCCTGTACAAATCGTGTTGAGTCTGCTGTTAGTGGCGGGCCTTGGCGGGGGTGTATTTGCCTGGATCACCGCCCCTAGTTACGCCGAACTGGCGGCAGGCGTCGCCGAACTGAGGGAGGAACGCAATGCCCTGCAGGCGCAGGCAAAATTCCTGACCACTCAGGTCGCCGCATTGCAGGACAAACTTGGCGATGCCCTCAAACAAGTCGCCAGCATTCCCGCTAAAGACACTCGCATCGCCGAACTTACCTCGCAGCAAACCAGCTCACAAACCCGCCTACTAGCCCTCAACTCCCAGGTATCTACACTGCAAACCAATCTGGACGACGCCCTCAAACGGGTCGCCGAGATCAAGCGCTCGCAGGAAACCCTGGTCGCGCACATTCAGGAACGCACCGAGAGCAACGCCGAACGCCTCGAACAGGCAATCGCCATGACGCGGCTCGATCTCAACAAATTGATGGCCGACAGCAGTCGTAACAGTAACAGCAAGCTGGGACGGGGCGGTCCGTTTATTCCGCCGTCGGCGGCCGCCCCGAAAAGCCCGTTTGCCGATATGCAGGATTTGTTCGAGAGCAGCGTGGTGCAGCTGGAGGCGCAATTGGACCGCTGGGCCAGCCTGGAAAGCATCTTTGAACGCTTGCCGGTGGTGCCGCCGGTGAACACGGGCCATGTCTCCAGCCGCTTCGGCAAACGCAGCGACCCATTCACCGAGCAGCAGGCCTTTCACAGCGGCATAGATTTTTCCGCGGAGCTGAATACGCCCGTCTACGCCACCGCGCCGGGTTTGGTGACCTTCGCCGGCAGCGACGGCCCTTACGGCTACGTGGTGGAGGTAGACCACGGGCTGGGTATCAAGACCCGCCACGGTCATCTGAGCAAGGTGCTGGTAAAACAGGGTGAACGTGTCGTATTACGCCAGAAGATCGGGCTGATAGGCTCCACCGGACGCAGCACCGGCCCGCATGTGCATTTTGAGGTGTTGTACCGCGGAACGCCCCGCGATCCGGCCAGTTTCATGGAGGCGGGCAGACATGTTTTCAAAGAGTGATAAATCGGATCGCCCCGCCGCGAAACCGGGCGCACCCTCCATCCTGAGCACCGGTTTGCAGGTGACCGGCAAGCTGGTCACCGCCGGCGAGTTGCAGATTGACGGTGAAGTTGAGGGCGATGTCGCAGCCGGACGGCTCACCATCGGGGAGCACGCGAAGGTTACCGGCGATATCCGTGCCGAGCAGATCATCGTGCAGGGCGAGGTCTGTGGGA
>DATMXC010000168.1:0-9913 GCA_035561915.1 Gammaproteobacteria bacterium | reverse complement strand
ACTCTACATAGGTCGGCACATCGGCGGCGCGAATCACCACCAGTTTGATGTCGGCATGATTGGTGTCGAGAATCAACTTGCGGCTGGTGGCGGGGTCATCGCTCGGGACGATGTCTGCATACGCCAGCAGCGGCAGCGTCTCGTTTAAGATGCGGCCTTTTGATAATGCGATAGTAAGAATATTATTCACGGTAGTATTAAAGCAGGTAAAAGTGGAAAGATAAAAGGGAAAAGGGAATGCAAGACCCTGTTATTTTATCTTTTCCCTTGTATCTTTCCCCTTTTCCCTATTTATTTAACCCGGCACCCTCTGAATGCGCGCGCCGAGTTGCGTTAGTTTTTCTTCAATGCACTCATAGCCGCGGTCAATATGGTAAATGCGGTCTACTATTGTTGCGCCTTCTGCGACGAGACCGGCGATCACGAGGCTCGCCGAGGCGCGCAGATCGGTTGCCATCACCGGCGCACCGGTCAGGCGTTCCACGCCCTTGCAGATGGCTGTGTTGCCCTGCAAGGTGATGTCCGCGCCCATGCGTCTGAGTTCCTGGACGTGCATAAAGCGGTTTTCAAACACCGTCTCGGTGATCGTCCCCACGCCGTCGGCGACGATGTTCAGGCTGGTGAACTGTGCCTGCATATCGGTCGGGAAGGCCGGGAATGGCGCAGTGTGTACGTCCACCGCGGTGGGCCGTTTTCCCTTCATATCCAGCATGATCCAGTCTGCGCCCGTCTCGATGGTGGCCCCGGCCTCGCGTAGTTTGACCAGCACGGCCTCGAGCAGGTGCGGCTGTGTATCCTTGAGCTTGACGCGCCCGCCGGTGATCGCCGCTGCGACTAGATAGGTGCCGGTCTCGATGCGGTCGGGCAGCACCGTATAGGTGGTGCCATGGAGCCGCTCCACGCCTTCTATCACGAGCGTGTCGGTGCCTGCTCCGTTGATCTTGGCGCCCATACTGATGAGACAGTTGGCAAGATCCACCACCTCGGGTTCGCGCGCGGCATTTTCGATCACCGTGACGCCTTCGGCAAGTGTTGCGGCCATCATCAGGTTCTCGGTGCCGGTCACGGTTACGATGTCCATGAACAGATGCGCGCCCTTGAGACGCTTGGCAGTGGCGCGGATATAGCCGTTCTCAACCTTGATGTCCGCCCCCATCGCCGCGAGTCCGGCGATGTGCAGATTCACCGGGCGCGAACCGATGGCGCAACCGCCGGGCAGCGAAACGTCCGCCATGCCGTAACGCGCCAGCAACGGACCCAGCACCAAAATGGACGCGCGCATAGTCTTGACCATTTCGTAGGGCGCATGAAAAGTGTGTATGGTGCTGCTGTCCGCCTCGATGGTGAGGCGTTCATCCACCGTCAACGTCACACCCATGCGGCCCAGCAATCCCATGGTGGTGGTAATGTCGTGCAGGTGCGGGACATTACGCACCGTCACCGGCTCATCGGCCAACAACGTCGCGGCCAGAATCGGCAGGGCGGCGTTTTTCGCCCCCGAGATGCGGATCTCGCCGTTTAGGGGCACACCGCCGGTGATGATGAGTTTATCCATATAAAATCAGGGGCCAGGGGCTATAAGGTGAGGCGTTAGGAGTGCGGCGTTAGGCGTAAAGCAGATTTCTCCTCACCCCTCACCACTGTCTCTTCACTTTTAACTCTTCACTCCCGACTGTACCAGCCACTCCGCCTTCGTATACGTGCGCATGGACAAGGCATGGATAGCCGACTGCATGGCGTCTCCCAGTACGGTGTAAACCATGCGGTGGCGCGCCAGACTGTTTCTGCCCGCAAAGGCGTCACTGACGATGACCGCCTCGAAGTGCGTGCCATCACCGGTCACCTGCACCTCACTGCCCGGCAGGCCGGCCTCTATCATCTGTTTAATTGTGTCGGATTCCATTGTTTGTGTTCTTAATGACGAATTTTATATCCGGAGCGCAGCAAGGCGATGCTTAATGCCGAGACCGCTGCAAAAAAAACCGCACAGACCGCCAGACTGAGACTGGGCGGTACATCGGACTGGCCAAAAAAGCCATAACGAAACCCGTCAATCATATAGAAAAATGGGTTCCAACGCGACACTTCGTGCCAAAAGGGCGGCAGGGTGTGGATGGAATAAAACACCCCACTCAGGAACGACAGCGGTATGACAATAAAATTTTGGAACGCCGAGAGTTGCTCGAAGTGCATCGCCCAGACTGCGGCGATCAGCCCCATCGCGCCGAGTGTCGCACTGGCCAACAGGGTGAACGCGACAATGGCGGCGAGGTTGAACACGGGGAGTTGCACGACGCCGAGCACGGCAAAATACAGTCCCAGCCCCACCAGCACACCGCGCACCACGGCCGCGCCCACGTAGGCAAGGAACATCTCCAGGCTGGAGAGCGGGGCGACTAACACAAAGGTGAGACTGCCGTTGACCTTGGACTGAATCAGGCTGGACGAGCTGTTGGCGAAGGCATTCTGGATAATCGCCATCATCATCAGTCCAGGGATCAGGAAGGCGACGTACGTCACCCCGGCAAACACCTGCACATGCTCTTTGAGGGCGTGTCCGAATACCAGCAAAAACAGCAGTGAAGTCACCACGGGTGTCAGCAGGGTCTGCACCGGCACCTTCATGAAGCGCCGCACCTCCTTGCCGAACAGGGTGTAAAGACCGCGCCAATTTCCCAAGGCGGATCCGCTCATGCTGTCCGGCTCGCGGCATGCATGGAGGTGATCTCCATAAACACCTCTTCCAGTCCTGCGTCCTGGGTGGATAAGTCCATGATCTCGTGACCCGCGCCGCGCAACGCCTCGAGGATGCCGCCGATCTGATCCTCAAGCCGGTGCAGGCGCAAGGTGAGTTGAGCGCCGTCGCGCGTTTTGACCAGCGGCAGCAGCGCTTCCGGTAACGCCTTGGACGGATCCGCGAGCGTGAGTGACAACAGCCGGTAAGGGTGGCGGCTGAGCAGCTTCTGTTTGCTGTCTAGGGCTGCGAGTTTGCCGTGATCGAGAATGGCGATGCGGTCGCAGAGCGCCTCGGCCTCTTCGAGGTAATGAGTGGTGAGCATGATGGCGCAGCCCTCGCGGTGCAGGCGCCGCGTGAATTCCCACAAGGCCTTGCGCAGTTCGGTGTCCACGCCGGCGGTGGGTTCGTCCAGCACCAGCACCTCAGGCTTGTGTACCAGGGCCTGAGCGATTAACACCCGCCGCTTCATGCCGCCGGAGAGAGCCTGCATGTTGGTGTCGGCCTTGTCGGTGAGACTCAGAATCTCGAGCAATTCGTCAATCCAGGCCTCATTGGCGCGGCCGCGGCCGAAGTAACCCGACTGCAGCCGCAGCACCTCGCGCACGGTAAAAAAGGCGTCATACACCAACTCCTGGGGGACTACGCCGAGCGCCGTGCGCGCCGCACGGTAACCGTCCACCACATCGTGCCCGAAGATGCGTACCGTGCCGCTACTGGCGCGCGCCAGCCCCGCCATGATGTTGATGAGGGTGGACTTGCCCGCCCCATTGGGGCCGAGCAATCCGAAGAACTCGCCGGGTTCGATGCTGAAGTCAACGCCTTGCAAGGCGTGAACGTTCCCGTAATGCTTGCGCAGCGTGTTGATCTCGACGGCGAAGGTCATGGATATAGGGTGAGGCGTAAGGGGTGAGGAGTGAGGCTTGAAGGAGTAAGGCTAATCTCCCCTCATTCCTCACTCCTCACCCCTGTCAGTATATCGCTGAGGCCGCTGACCTTGGCGATGGCGGCCAATTGCTCGGGGATGTTTTCAAAGCGGATCTCCTTGCTGCGCCGCCGCGCCTCCCGCAGCCACTCCAGCAGTAGGGCGAGCCCCGCGCTGTCTACACGCTGCACGCCGGCAAGGTCGAAGGTCAGGCGCGGCAGCGGGGTGTCGAACATCTCACCGGTTTGTAGATAAAGCTGTGGCGTCGTGGCGAAGGTCAGTGCCTCCGGCAGACGATAGTGGCCATCGCCATTGATGTGCAGCCGCAGTTCACTCTGCAACGGCGGATTTTCCACTTTGCTGATTGCTGCGGCTGGCGAGTTTTTCGATCAGGGCATCGAGACCACTTTGCCGGATTTCGTTGGCGAATGAACTGCGGTAGTTGGCCACCAGGCTGGTGTTTTCGACCACTACGTCGTAGACCTTCCACTCACCCTCTTTCACAAACAGGCTGTAGTTGATCGGGATAGCCGGGCCGCCCGGCTGCACGACCTCGGTCCGCACCGTGACCGTATTGGCCCCGGTGTCGCCCTTGAAGGGCAGGTATTTGATCTCCTGACCGGAATATTCCAGCATCGCCGTGGCATAGGTGCGCACCAGCAGATTGCGGAACTCCTGGGTGAAGCGGCTCTTTTGTTCGGGTGTGGCCTCGCGCCAGTATTTTCCCAGTACCCAGCTTGAGATCCGCTCGAAGTCGAAATGCGGCAGGATGATCTCTTCGGTCAGAGTATAGAGTTTGGCGGGATTGGCCTTGAGGGCGTCGTGCTCGTTTTTAAGCGCCGTCAGCATGCGCTCCGAGGTCTCGCGCACCAGTTCGTCGGCGGGCATGCTCGCCCACGTTTGACCAGGCACGCTGAAGAGCATCAGGATTAGAGCGAGCAGGTTTTTGGTTATCAGGTTCATAAGTGTGATTTCTGCTTGTTAAACAAGCACCTATTATAAGTCAATGGAATAGAAAAAGCGCGGCCCAAATTGCAGCGCGGTCACTTCTTTTCCTTGCCTTCCGCCGCTTTGCTGAACAGGAATTCGCCGATGATCTTTTCCAGCACCAGCGCCGACTGGGTCAATGTAATTTGATCGCCGCTCTTGAGTAAGGTTTCATCGCCGCCCGGCTCTAGGCCCACATATTGTTCGCCCAGTAGCCCGGCGGTGAGGATGCTGGCCGAGGTGTCGGCGGGGATGTCGCGGTGGCTGTTTTCGATATTGAGCGTCACCAGGGCTTCCTGGCTGGCTTTGTCTATGCCAATCGCTCCCACCCGGCCTACCCGCACGCCGGCGATGGTGACTGGTGCGCCGCTCTTCAGGCTGCCGACGTTGGTGAACTTGGCCGTGATCTGATAACTGTTATCGGCATTCAGGTTGCCGAACACATTAAAGTTGCTGACCTTGATGGCCAGCACGAGCAGGGCGGCGAAACCCAGCGCGATGAAGATCCCGACGGAAACTTCGATGGTCCTGGTCTGTAGCATATCTCATTCATCCTCCGCGGCGTGCCGCGGGCTCAAAGGCATGGGGTTTCCAAAGGGGAGAAGCCCGGCTCTCCCCTTTGGTCGCCCGCGCGGGGTACCCCCGCGCGGAGCGAAATCAAATAATCATGTTTCTCCAAACATCAGCGCGGTCAACACAAAATTCAGCGCCAGTACGGCGAGCGAGCCGTGCACCACGGTGCGGGTGGTGGCGCGGCTTACGCCCTCAGAGGTGGGCAGGGTGTCGTAACCCTCGAACACGGCGATCCAGGTCACCGCAAAGCCAAACACCACGCTCTTGACGACGCCGTTCAGGATGTCTTCGCGGAAGCTTACATGGGCCTGGATCTGCGACCAGAACGAGCCTTCGTCTATCCCGAGCAGCCCCACTCCGACAAAATAACCGCCGTACACACCCACGGCGCTGAAGATCGCGGCGAGCAGCGGCATGGCGATGAAACCGCCCAGCAGGCGCGGTGCGATGACGCGGGTGATTGGGTCCACCGCCATCATCTCCATCGCGGAGAGCTGTTCGGTGGATTTCATCAGTCCGATCTCGGCCGTCAGCGCGGAACCGGCGCGCCCGGCGAATAACAGCGCCGAGACCACCGGCCCCAGTTCGCGCACCAGTGACAAGGCCACCACCACCCCGAGCGATTCCTCGGCACCGAAGTCAACCAGCGTATTATAGCCCTGTAACCCCAACACCATGCCTACAAACAGGCCCGATACGACGATGATAAGCAACGACAATACACCTATCGAGTAGACCTGCTGTACCACCAGCGAGGGACGCCTGATCAGGGCGACGAGGCCGCGCAGGGTTTGCAGCAGAAACAGTGTCCCGCGCCCCAGCCGCTCGAACATCCCGAGCCCCCATTGACCTAAGCGCTGGAGCCAGTCTGTCATCGGCCGCTGTCCAGCAGATCTGCGCTGTAATCGGGCGCAGGATAGTGGAACGGCACCGGCCCGTCGGCGAGCCCTTGCAGAAATTGCTGCACCTGGGCCGATGGCGATTTGACCAGCTCGTGAGGCGGTCCGTGGCCGATGACCTTGCCCTCCGATAGCACGTAGATGTAATCGGCGATGCCAGCAGTCTCCGTCACGTCGTGGGAGACCACAATGCTGGTGAGGCTCAAGGCGTCGTTGAGGGTGCGGATGAGCTGCACGATGGTACCGAGCGAAATCGGGTCCTGACCGGCGAAGGGTTCGTCGTACATAATCATCATGGGATCGAGCGCGATGGCGCGCGCCAGCGCCACGCGCCGCGCCATGCCGCCGGACAGTTCGCTAGGCATCAGGTCGCGCGCGCCGCGCAGGCCCACCGCCTGGAGCTTCATCAGCACCAGATCCCGGATCAAGGGCTCGGGGAGCTTGGTGTGCTCGCGCAGCGGAAAGGCGATGTTGTCGTAGACGTTGAGATCGGTAAGCAGCGCGCCGCTCTGAAACAGCATGCCCATGCGCTTGCGCAGTTCATATAGCTCGCCGCGCGAGAGTTTGGAAATATCCAGCCCGTCCACCACGATGCTGCCGCTCTGCGGACGCAACTGGCCGCCGATCAGGCGCAGCAAGGTGGTCTTGCCGGTGCCGCTTGGCCCCATTATGGCGGTCACCTTGCCGCGCTGGATGTCGAGGTCCACGCTGTCGAAGATCACACGCGCGCCCCGCGCGAAACGCAGGTTGCGGATTTGGACGAGGGGCGGTTGCTGCATGGTCGGTTGTTTTGATTCTGAGAGGGATAAGTATCGGTAACAGGCCGAGTTAAGTCAATCGGAGACCCTTGGCCGGCCGATGCTTAACCCGTATTTCGCATCCCCGCCGCGATGGCGTTGATGCTGCGCAGCAGTGGCATGAGCCAGACGTCCTTGGTCGCTTCGGATAAATTGGGATCACGGTAACGCCTGAGCAAGGTGAGCTGGATGGCGTTGAGCGGATCGAGGTAGGGATTGCGGCGGCTGAGTGACAGCGCCAGCGGCGGATTCTCATCAAGCAGTGTGGTGGACTTGGCGACCTTCAGGATTTCCTTCACGGTGCGCTCGTATTCGATCTGGATGACGGGGTAGATGCGTTCGGCGAGCTTGATGTCTTCGCACAGCCCGGCATAATCCTTGGCGATATCCATATCGGCCTTGAACAGGGCCATCTGGGTGTTGCTGAGCAGTGCCCGGAAGAACGGCCAGTCGCGGTACATGGCTTGAAGCTGGGCGAGACGCCGCGGGTCTTCGCTCTGCCAGCGTTGCAGCGCCGCGCCGATGCCGTACCACGCCGGCAGTGTGTGGCGCGACTGTGCCCAACCGAACACCCAGGCGATGGCGCGGATGGAATTCTTGGAACGATCGGCTTTGTTGCGGTGGGATGGGCGCGAGCCGATGTTGAGTTGGCCGATTTCGTTGATCGGCGTGGCCTGATAAAAATAATCGAGCAGGCCGGGTGTGCGGTCGGTGAGATCACGGTAGGTGGTCTCGCCGCTCTGCGCAAGCTCGTTCATGATGCCGAGGTAGTCGGGGTTGTCCTGGCCGGGGGGCTGGATCAGGCTGCGGCTGGCCTTCATAAGCCCAGTGACGCCGACCGAAAGTTCGTACACGGCGGTCTCAATGTTGCTGTACTTATACGAGACCATTTCACCTTGCTCAGTGAATTTGATCTGGCCGCGCACGGTGCCCTGTGGCTGCGCCAGGATGGACTCGTGGGTGGGCCCGCCGCCGCGCCCGATGGTGCCGCCGCGCCCGTGGAATAGCCGGCATTCGATGTTGCGCGCGGCGGTGAGAGCGGTGATCTTCTTCTGGGCTTCATAGAGATTCCAGGCCGAGGCAAGGATGCCGCCGTCTTTGCTCGAATCCGAATAACCCAGCATCACCTCTTGCAGATTACCGGAGGCCTTGAGCAGCGAGAGGTAAGTGGGGTTGTCCAGCAAGGCGGTGAGCAGGGGCTCGATGCGGGTCAGGTCTTCGATGGTCTCGAACAAGGGCGTGATCTGGAGGGTGCAGAACCAGCCGTGCTCGTTGCGCCCCGCGAGACCGGCGAGACGTGCCAGCAGCATCACTTCGAGGACGTGACTCGCCTGATGCGTCATCGAGATGACATAGCTGCCGAACGCCTGCGGGCTCACCTCCGCGCGCATTCGGGCCATGACCCTCAAGACCTCCAGCGACTCCTGGGTCTCTGGGCTTAGCACCGCAGGATCGGTCAGCAAGGGCTCTCGGCGGACGATGGCCGTGGTCAACGCCTCGATACGCTCCGCTTCGTTCAGGTCCAGATAATCAATCTTGTCCGCTTGCGCCGCGAACAACTCCGCAACGGCCCTGGTATGGCGCGACGATTCCTGACGCACGTCCAGACGCAACAGGAAAAAGCCGAAGGTCTCCACCAGCCGGATCAGATCCTTAAGCTCGGCCTCGGCGATGTTGCGGTCGCCGTGCGAGCAGAGCGAGTCATGGATCAGATACAGATCGTCTAATAACTCCTGTTCAGTGGCGTAGGCGCCATCTTGCAGTGGCAGATCCTCGCCCTGTAAGCGCTTGCGGACGGTGCGCAGATTGCAATCCAGCCGGTGGCGGATGATGTAAAGTTTGCGGCGATAAGGTTCGTGGCTGAAACGGCTCTGATTTTCGCTGAAGGTCTTGCCGCCTAACTGCTCGCTGACCTTGATGCTTTCCAGCAAGGCTGCGGTGGGGGTGCACAGTTGGCTGGAAAACGTCAGTATCCGGCTCAGCGCGGTGACGCGGTTGAGATACTCCAGTAATACCGCGCGGGCCTGCAGGCGCAGGGCCAGCGCCGTGGTTTCGGGTTTGACGTTGGGGTTGCCGTCGCGATCGCCGCCTATCCAGGAGCCGAAACGCATAAAACTCGGCACCCGCAGCGCAGCCGAGGAGTCTTTCCCGTAGGTGCGTTCAATGGCCTGTTCCAGGTAACGGTAGGTGGTCGGTACTGCCTGGAACAGACATTCGTGGAAATACAGTAGGCCGTTTTTGATCTCGTCACGCACTTGCGGGCGCTGGACGCGCACCTCGTCGGTCTTCCACAAGATCTGAATCTGACTTTCCACCTTTTCGATGACCTCCTCGCGCTCGCGCTTGCCGAGCCGCGAGTCATTGAGGCGTGAGCTGGTGACGAAGATCCGCCGCAGCGCCTCCATGATGGTCTGCCGCTTGGACTCAGTGGGGTGTGCGGTAATCACCGGAATATAGGCGAGACGATCGAGCAGGCTTTGCAACTGCTCGGCCTTGACGCCCTGTGAATAGAGTTGCCGCAGTGTATGGTCAAAGGAACCTACCCACAGCGGCCCGCCGGCGCGCACCTGCAGGCGGCGTTGCCGATGCTGATGGTCTTCCTCCGCGATATTGACCAGGCTGAAATAAGTGCTGAAGGCGCGGATCACGTGACTGAGTGTCTCGGTATCCAGGGTATTGATGAGCTGGGCGAGGCGGTGCCGCTTGCGCGGGTTGGGTTGTTTGCGTAGACCGATGTAGCCCTTGCGCAGCATCTCGACCGCTTTAAGTACACGGCCGCCGGCCTGTGCGTGGAGTACATTCCCCAAAAGACTGCCTAACAGCTTGACGCGGCTGCGCAGTTCCTTGTCGCTTAATTTACTGGCCATGGGTTGAGGTTGTGGTGTCTTGGATGGATCGTTGGATAGGGTAGGCCGGTCTTATGAAATTGAAGGCTCAAGGTTTTGCAAACTCTCTATTATACCCAGATTCTACGCCGATCTTCATCCGGGGCGCTTGG
>DATMXC010000167.1:0-2538 GCA_035561915.1 Gammaproteobacteria bacterium | reverse complement strand
CTCGCCGAGGCCATTGATGGTGCACTCGACCTGCCGCGCGCCGTTCAACACGGCGGAGAGCGAATTGGCCACCGCGAGTCCGAGGTCGTTGTGACAATGGACCGAGAATACCGCCTTGTCCGAGTTGGGCACGCGCTCGCGTAGCGTTTTAATCAATGCGCCAAACTGGTGGGGGAGATTGTAGCCTACCGTATCCGGAATGTTCACGGTGCGTGCACCGGCGGCGATCACGGCCTCCAATACGCGGCAGAGAAAGTCAATCTCGGACCGGCCGGCATCTTCCGGTGAAAACTCCACGTCATCGGTATATTGCCGCGCGCGTTGTACCGCCTTCACCGCCTGTTCCAGAACTTGCTCAGGCTCCATCTTGAGCTTCATCTTCATGTGGATGGGTGAGGTGGCGATGAAGGTGTGGATGCGTGCCGACTTGGCGCCCTTCAGGGCTTCGGCCGCGCGGTCTATGTCCTTGTCCAGGGCGCGGGCGAGGGCGCAGACGGTGCTGTCCTTGATGGCCTTGGCCACGGCTTGAACGGATTCAAAGTCGCCGGGACTGGCAAACGGGAAGCCCGCTTCGATCACATCCACGCGCATGCGCTCCAGACCCTTCGCGATGCGGATTTTTTCATCGCGCGTCATCGATGCGCCGGGACTTTGTTCCCCGTCGCGTAAGGTCGTGTCAAAAATAATTAATTTATCGCTCATGTTCGCTCCGTTTCGTCTCATGCTACACGACGCGCCAAAAATGGCAACCGGGCTGCGCCGTGTCGGGTTGGTTTGGAGTAGTCGCGTATTTGGGATCCCCTCGCCAGGGGTGAATGTGACGTAGTCTGCCCTAGGGCAGCAGTCGGAGCGAAAGCGTGTAAGGCGTGCACAAACCTGTCTGCCCGCAGGGAGGGGCATAGGGAGTGAGAATGTAGGTTGCGCTAATCATGACTGTTTACTATAGGTGAATCTGGGTTAGTTTTCAAGCCCGTTGGAATCGGGCGGCGGAGGCGGGGCGGGGTGTTTGCGCTGCGAACGTTTTTTCCGCAGGTGCAAGAGCGTCATGGCCGGGCCCGATACGGCGTAGAGCAGAAAAATGGCGAACAGGACAGAAGCCGGTTCACTGGAGATGAGGACAAACGCCAAGACGATGATGAGCAGGCTTACGAAGGGGATCTTGCCCTTGAGGTCAAGTTGTTTGAAGCTGTGATAGCGGATGTTGCTGACCATCAGCGCGCTGATGAGGATGGTCAGGACAAACGCGAGGATAAAGACCGGTTTGCCTTCCCACCCGTAGCCGTGACCGACCCAGACGAGTCCGGCAAGGATGCCCGCCGCCGCGGGGCTGGCGAGTCCCTGAAAATAACGCTTGTCGGCAATCTCCGCCTGGGTATTAAAGCGCGCGAGACGCAGCGCGGCGCCCGCTGTGTAGATAAAGGCCGCGAGCCAGCCCAATTTGCCGAAAGATGATAATGCCCACGCATAGATCACCAAAGCAGGTGCAATGCCGAACGAGACCATGTCGGACAGGCTGTCGTATTCTGCGCCGAAATCGCTTTGTGTGTGAGTGATGCGGGCCACCCGGCCGTCAATGCTGTCCATCACCATTGCGACGAATATAGCCACCGCTGCGGGTTCGAAGTCCCCTTTCATGGCGGCGACTATAGCGTAAAAGCCTGCAAACAGTCCCGCCGTGGTGAACAGATTGGGAAGGAGATAAATGCCGCGCCGCCGTTTGGGCGGCGGCCCCGGCGGAGCAGGTTCCTGATCGGTCTGACGGTGAGTGTGCTCTTGCATAGGGGCTGTCCGTAGACCGGCGAGGGCAGTTTAGTTCTTCGTTTTGTCTACCAAACGATTGGCCTTGATCCAGGGCATCATGCTGCGCAGTTTTTCGCCGACGATTTCAATCTGATGCTGTTTTCCGAGGCGGCGCTTGGCCTTCATCACCGGCGCGCCGGCCTGATTTTCCAGAATGAACTCACGCGCGAATTCGCCGTTTTGGATTTCGCTCAGGATTTTCTTCATCTCGCGCTTGGTTTCTTCTGTGACGATGCGTGGTCCGCGCGTGAAGTCGCCGTACTCGGCGGTGTTGGAGATCGAGTAACGCATGTTGGCAATGCCGCCTTCGTACATGAGATCCACGATCAGTTTCAGCTCATGCAAACATTCGAAATAGGCCATCTCCGGCGCATAACCCGCCTCGACCAGGGTTTCAAAGCCCGCCTGCACCAGCGCCGTTGCGCCGCCGCATAGCACCGCCTGTTCGCCGAACAGGTCGGTCTCGGTTTCCTCGCGGAAGTTGGTCTCGATGACGCCCGCGCGGCCCGCGCCGATCGCCGAGGCGTAAGACAAGGCCAGAGCCCGCGCCTTCTTGGAGGCATCCTGATGGATGGCGATCAGACTGGGCACGCCACCGCCCTGGGTGTAGGTGGAACGCACCAGGTGGCCCGGACCCTTGGGCGCAATCATGATGACATCCAAATCGGCGCGCGGCTCGATCTGGCCGAAATGGATGTTGAACCCGTGCGCAAAGGCCAGCGCCGCGCCCTTTTTGAT
>DATMXC010000166.1:0-5603 GCA_035561915.1 Gammaproteobacteria bacterium | reverse complement strand
ACCAGTGAGCCCACGATGGGGATCGCCCACTTCTCCATCACGGCCAGCGGGTCCCTTTGCCAGCCATCAAACAGATTCAGTTTTTCGGGCGGGATACTCGCCAGCGTCGCTGATACGCCGCCAAGATGGTCCACAAACACCACCAATATAATGACCAGGCCCACCATCAGTGCGATGCCCTGGATAACATCGGTCCAAGCGTCGGCGCGCAGGCCGCCGTAGACGGTATAAACCACCACCACGGCCGCCGCGATGGCGGTGGCGACCAGAGAACCCAATTCCGAAGAGGCGGAGATCACCTGGCCGAAGGCACGGATCTGCGCCGCCGCCCACATCACCGAGGTGGGGGCCATCATCAGCACCGCGAGCCGCTCCACGCCGGGTGAGTAGCGGCTGTGAAACAGATCGGCGAGGGTGGTTAGTCCACGCCGCCACAGGGGGACGGCGAAGAACAGGCCAACCAGTATCAGACACAGCGCGTAACCGAAAGGATCTGCTGCGGCGCCGGACAGTCCTTCCTCGTACATCTTGCCAGCCGAGCCGACCACGGTCTCGGCCCCAAACCAGGTGGCGAAGATCGAGAAGCTGGCGAGCCCGTAGCCGAAGCTCCTGCCGGCCAGGAGATAATCGGCCTCATTCTTGATGCGGCGCGAGGCCACCACCCCGATCAGAAGCTGCGCGAAGATATAGATGAAAACGCCAATGAGTACGGTGTTCATGAATCCGGAGGGGCTGATCTTGTTAGTAACATAAATTTTAAGTCTAGCCTAAAAATCATGCACAATGCGAGGCATAGACCATCCGCTATCACTGAGTTAGCCCTATGACCACCACCCAAGAACTGAACTACGAAGGCGTAGAGCGCCTGCCTTTGCGCACCTTTACCGAGAAGGCCTATCTCGATTATTCGATGTACGTCATTCTCGACCGCGCGCTGCCGCATATCGCCGACGGCCTCAAGCCGGTGCAGCGGCGCATCGTCTATGCCATGTCCGAACTGGGACTGGCCGCCACCGCCAAGCACAAAAAATCCGCGCGCACCGTGGGTGACGTGCTCGGCAAGTTTCATCCGCACGGCGATGTCGCCTGCTACGAGGCGATGGTATTGATGGGTCAGCCGTTTTCCTACCGGTATCCGCTGATAGACGGGCAGGGCAACTGGGGCTCGCCGGATGATCCGCATTCGTTCGCCGCGATGCGCTATACCGAGGCGCGGCTGGGGCGTTTCGCCGAGGTGTTGTTGGCCGATGCGGGGCAAGGCACGGTGGACTGGATACCGAACTTCGACGGCACGCTGGAGGAACCCAGGCTGTTGCCGGCGCGGCTGCCGCATGTCCTGCTCAACGGCACCACCGGCATTGCGGTGGGCATGGCGACCGATATCCCGCCGCATAACGCTCGTGAGGTGACGAACGCCTGTATCAGGCTCCTGGAAGATCCGAAGGCGACTGTCAAGCAACTTTGCGAGCACGTGCGTGGCCCGGATTTTCCCACCGAGGCCGAGATCATCACCGCACCTGCCGAACTCGCGCGCCTATATGAGACCGGCATGGGCTCAGTGCGCATGCGCGCCCGTTATGAAACTGAAGGGGGAGAAATCATTATCACTGCGCTGCCATACCAGACCTCCGGAGCCAAGCTGCTGGCGCAGATCGCCGCGCAGATGCAGGCGAAAAAACTGCCGATGGTAGAGGATCTGCGCGACGAATCGGACCATGAGAATCCTACCCGGCTGGTGATCGTGCCGCGCTCCAATCGCGTTAACGTGGAGGAGTTGATGACGCATTTGTTCGCCACCACCGATCTCGAGCGCAGCTATCGCGTCAACATGAATATGATTGGTCTGGACGGCCGGCCGCGGGTGAAGAGTCTGCGCGATATCCTGGTCGAGTGGCTGGAGTTTCGCACCGAAACCGTGCGCCGCCGTTTGCAGTACCGTCTCGACAAGGTGCTGGCACGCCTGCACATCCTGGATGGTTTGTTGATCGCCTACCTCAATCTCGACGAAGTGATCGCCATCATCCGCCGCGAAGAGCAACCCAAGGCCGTGCTGATGAAGCGCTTCAAACTCAGCGATACGCAGGCCGAGGCGATACTGGACCTGAAACTGCGTCACTTGGCCAAGCTGGAAGAAATGAAGATCAGGGGCGAGCAGGGCGAGTTGGGAGAAGAACGTGAGGAATTGGAAAAGACGCTGGGTTCCAAACAACGGCTCAAGACCCTAATCCGCAAGGAGCTCATCGAGGATGCAAAAATCTATGGCGATGAGCGTCGTTCGCCGCTGGTCGAGCGCGCCGCAGCCCAGGCCATGGACGAGACCGAACTCATTCCCACCGAACCGGTGACCGTGGTGCTGTCGGAAAAGGGCTGGGTGCGCGCCGCGAAGGGCCATGATATGGATCCCCTCGCCCTCGGCTACAAGGCCGGCGACAGCTTCAAGGCCGAGGCCAAGGGGCGCAGCAATCAGCTCGCTGTATTTATGGATTCCACCGGGCGCAGCTACTCGCTGCCCGCGCACACGCTGCCCTCGGCGCGCGGCCAGGGTGAACCGCTCACGGGTCGCCTACAGCCGCCCGAAGGCGCGAATTTTACCGGTGTGACGATGGGCAACCCGGATGATCTTTGCTTGGTGAGCAGCGACGCTGGCTACGGCTTTGTCGTGCGGCTGGAAGATTTATACGCCAAGAACAAGGCGGGTAAGGCGGTGCTTAATGTGCCTAAGAATGCGCAGGTATTGCCGCTGACAAGGGTCGTGAATTACCAGAACGATTATGTCGCCGCGGTCACCCTACAGGGGCATCTGCTGGTGCATCCGCTGCGCGAATTGCCAAAACTCGCCAAGGGCAAGGGCGTAAAAATGATCGGCATCCCCTCGGCGCGGTTTGCCGGCCGTGAGGAATATGTGGTGGCGGTGGCGGCCCTTGCGCCGGATCAGAGCCTGGTGGTGTATTCAGGACAGCGGCATCTCACCCTCAAACCCGCCGATCTCGTCCACTACCAAGGGGAGCGCGGCCGGCGTGGTCTAAAGTTACCACGGGGATTCCAGCGGGTAGACAGGTTCGGTATAGAATAAGGCGGACCAGGATTCACCACCCTGTTAAAATACCTAGTTGCGGAGCACAGTGACGCCAATCACTGTGCATCGTCATTGAACTTAGTCCAGGCTGCCCCCATCTAAGTCACCGGAATCAATTTATTGGAGCCCCCATGAAACGCATTTTTTTGTTCGTACTGACTAATATCGCGGTACTTCTGGTGCTGAGCATCGTGCTGCGCCTGCTCGGCGTGGATACCGCGCTCGAACAGCAAGGCGGTGGCCTCAACATGCAAGGGTTGTTGATCATGGCCGCCGTGATGGGCATGGGCGGGTCGTTCATATCGCTGGCTATGTCCAAGTGGAGTGCGAAGCGCATGACGGGCGCGCGGATTATCGAGCAGCCCGCCAATCCCTCTGAGCGCTGGTTGGTGGAGACAGTCAAGCGCCAAGCCCAGAAAGCCGGGATCGGTATGCCCGAGGTTGCCGTCTATAACGCCCCCGAGCCCAACGCCTTCGCCACCGGCATGAACCGCAATAAAGCCCTGGTCGCGGTGAGCACCGGGCTGCTGAACGCCATGAGCCAGGATGAGGTCGAGGCGGTGCTTGGGCATGAGATCACCCACGTGGCGAATGGCGACATGGTGACGCTGGCCCTCATCCAGGGCGTCGTCAACACCTTTGTCATCTTCCTGTCGCGCGTAGTGGGCTACGTGGTTGACCGCGTGGTGCTCAAGAACGAGCGCGGCCACGGCGTGGGCTTCTTCGTCACCACGATGGTGGCGCAACTGGTGTTGGGGATACTGGCTTCGATGATCGTCATGTGGTTCAGCCGCCAGCGTGAATTCCGCGCCGATGCGGGCAGCGCGCGTCTCGAAGGGCCCAACAAGATGGTCGCCGCGCTGGAGCGGCTCAAGCAGTCGCATGAGGCTCCGTTGCCGGATCAACTTGCCGCGTTCGGCATCTCCGGCGGAGTCGGCCAGGGATTGAAGCGTCTGTTCATGTCGCATCCGCCCCTGGAAGAGCGCATCGTGGCGCTGCAAAGCGGCCAGTGGCGGGGATAAAAGAATCAGATTGGATTTTCTAAAATTAACCGCAGAGTACGCGGAGGAATATAATCAGAAGGGGCTTGTTTCTCCTCCGCGTCCTCAGCGGTGAACTCTGCAAGCATAAGGGGTATTTGTGTCTTTGATTCGTCCTTTCGCCGGCTTGCGTCCGGTGCCGGAGCGTGCGGCGGATGTCGCGGCGCCGCCTTATGATGTGCTCAATACCGAAGAGGCGCGTCAACGCGCCGCAGGCAAGCCCTGGAGCTTCCTGCACATCTCCAAACCTGAGATAGACCTTCCCGCCGGCACCGATCCCTATGCCCCAGTGGTGTACGCCAAGGCGGTGGAGAATCTCCACAAGATGGAAAAGGACGGCATCTTGCGTCGCGATGCCAAGCCTTACTTCTATCTCTACCGTCTGCAGATGGGTGAACATGTGCAGACCGGCCTCGTGGCAGTGGCCTCGGTCGCGGCCTATGACGCGCAACGCATTCGCCGCCATGAGTTCACCCGCCCCGACAAAGAAGATGACCGCGTGAGCCAGATCGCGGCGCTCAATGCCCAGACCGGTCCGGTGTTCCTCACCTATCGTCATAGCCCCATGATTGATGCCCTGGCCGGGCGCGTCGCAAGCGGCGCACCGGAGTATGATTTCAGCGCCGATGACGGCGTGCGTCATACCCTTTGGGTGGTGCGCGACGACGCAGTTGCAAAGCAACTGGGGGCAGCCTTCGAGAACGTTGAGCGGCTCTATATCGCCGACGGGCATCATCGTTGCGCGGCGGCCTCCCGCGTGGCGGCGAGCCGTCGCGCCGCTGACGTACAGGGAAGAACTAATGTCGCGGGAGGCAGGACGCCGGGAGCGACCAACTCTGAACATACGGGCGAAGAATCGTACAACTATTTTCTTTCCGTGATCTTTCCCGACAATCAAATGCAGATCATGGACTACAATCGCGTAGTGCGCGATCTCGGCGGTCTGTCACGCGAACAGTTTCTTGAGCGGGTAGGTCAAGCGTTTAGCATGGACAAGAGTGCGCACGCTGTGAAACCCGCGAGTGTTGGAGAGTTTGGCATATACCTGCCGGGCCAGTGGTATCGCTTGCGAATTCAGCCGCAATTCATCCCGGCCAACAATCCTGTGGCCCAACTCGACGTGAGCCTGCTCGCCGATCACCTAATCGCACCGATACTCGGCATCACCGATGCACGGCGCGACAAGCGGATAGATTTTGTGGGTGGTATTCGAGGTTTGCAGGAATTAGAGCGGCGCGTGAATTCCGGTGAAATGGCGGTAGCCTTTGCCCTGTTTCCCACCGGCATGGACCAGCTCATGGCGGTGGCGGATAGCGGAGAGGTGATGCCACCCAAGTCTACGTGGTTCGAGCCGAAGCTCGCCGATGGTTTGGTGTCGCATGTGTTGGATTAAAACATAGGGAAAAGAGTAAAGGGGAAAGGAGAAAAAAACCAGGAAACGACTTCCCTTTACTCTTTCCCCTTTCCCCTTTCCCCTGTTTTTTACC
>DATMXC010000165.1:0-2612 GCA_035561915.1 Gammaproteobacteria bacterium | reverse complement strand
TCCATGTCTTCGTGCATGCCCAGCATGTGTTTGGCGGGTTTGAGGTTGGTGCCGCCGGTGTCGAAGCAGACGCCTTTACCAACCAGCGCTACAGCGGGGTTGCGGCTGCCACGAGTGGGTTCGTAACGCAGATGCACGATGCCCGCATCGGGCTTGGGGCTGCCTTGCGCGACGGCCAGAAAGGCACCCGCTTTTAGGCGTTTAAGGGCGGCAATATCGAGGAAACGCATGCGCCAGCCATGGTGGCGCGCCAGTTCGGTCACGCGCCGGCGGTAAGAGGCGGGAGTAAGTTCGTTGGGTGGGAGGGAGGTCAAGTGACGCGCAAGATTATTGCCTTCGGCTTCGGCGTAGCTGCGGCGAAAATCCTGCATTGCGGCTAGCCCGTACAGCTCAATCGTAGCAAGCTCCGTGCGCTTGTCCTTCTTGGTCTTGAAGTGCGGGAGCGAATACGCACCCGCCAGCAGGGCGGTTACCAAGGCCTCGCTTACGCGGGTGCCGAGTGTGTCGTTAAGCCCGGCGAGGCAAAGCGTGACACGGCCAGGATGGCGAGCCAGCGCGCTGCCTGCTAATTTTCGGGCGAGGGTGAGCAATTCGAAGCTGGTCATTTCCTCACTCACCGCCCCCAGCGCCACATGGGTGCCCACCGGATTGGGCAGGTCGGTCACATAGGGTGTGCTGGCGAGACCCTCCGCGTCTGCCTGGGAGAGGCGTTTTTTGAGCGTGCCGGCATACGGAAATTCCGGCCATCTGCCCTTAATCTGTGCCTTGGGAATGACGATAATAAGCTGAGAGAGGCCATCGGCCTCACGGGAGGTTAAGGGCTTAGTGTGTTGTTTTAGCTTGATTTTATTTTGCATGAACGGCTTGCTCTAACGGTTGCGTGAGGGCGGTTTTCCTTGACCTTGGTGGCCAAAACCCTGATCATATTGCGGTTAAGCTTTGGGGACGATCCTACCTATGTATATCACAAAACCACTGGATGAGGCTCACGCAGTGAGCGTTTTAAGTGTGGCTGACAAGAAGCGTCTGCTGCGCGAGATGCTGTTTGCGCGCCGTTTCGAGGAGCGCTGCTACGAGGCCTATGTCGAGCGCAAGATCGGCGGGTTTTTGCATCTCTATCCGGGGCAAGAGGCCTGCGCCCATGGTGTGCTGGAGGCGGCGCGCCCCGGGCATGACTACGTCATCACCGGTTACCGCGATCACGTGCACGCGATCAAGTGCGGCAGCGACCCCAAGGCGGTGATGGCGGAGCTGTACGGCAAGGAGACCGGCGTGTGCAAAGGGCGCGGCGGCTCGATGCACATCTTCGATGTCGAGCACCGCTTCATGGGCGGTTACGCGCTGGTGGGCGGCCCGTTCCCGCTCGCGGCCGGCATGGCCAAGGCGATCAAGCTCAAGGGCGGCGACGAGATCGCGATTTGCTTTTTGGGCGACGCCGCGAACAATCAAGGCACCTTCCACGAAACGCTCAACATGGCGAAGCTGTGGAATCTACCGGTGCTGTTCGTGTGCGAAAACAATCTATATGGTATCGGCACGCGCATCGAGCGCTCCACGTCGGTGCTCGATCAATACAAGCGCGCGGCAGCGTATGACATTCCCGCGGCGCAGGCCGACGGACAAGACATTGAAACCGTGTATGCCGCGGCAAAAATCGCCGTGGACCACGTGCGCGGCGGCAACGGGCCGTATTTCCTGGAGCTGATGACCTACCGCTATCGCGGCCACTCGATGTCCGACTCCAACGCCTACCGCATGAAAGATGAAGAGCGCGAATGGAGCAAACGTGACCCGATTATCATGCTGCGCGACCGTTTGATCTCGGCCAAACAGTACAGCGAAAAAGACTATCAGGCGCTGGATGAAGAGATCATCAAGCACATCGAAGACGACATCATCAAATTCGCCGAAGAGTCGCCGGAGCCGAAGGCCGCCGAACTGGAAAAATATGTGCTCGCGGAAAACGATCCGTGGGTGAAGGGCAAGGCGCCGGCCAAGGGTGCGGGCAGCAAGGAAATCATGTACTGGGAGGCGATCCGCCGCGCGCATGATGAAGAGATGACGCGCGACCCGCTGGTGATCGCGATGGGCGAGGACATCGGCGTGGTGGGCGGCACCTATAAAGCCACGAACGGGCTGTACGACAAATTCGGCGCCGAGCGTGTGATGGATACGCCTATTTCGGAAAACGGTTATACGGGTCTGGGCATCGGCTCTTCGTTTGCCGGTGTACGCCCCATCATCGAGATCATGTCGGTCAACTTCGCCTGGCTCGCGCTCGACCAGATCGCCAACTCCGCCGCCAAGGTGCGTTACATGTCGGGCGGGCAACTCACCGCGCCGGTGGTGATCCGCTCGCCGGGCGGCACCGCGCACCAGCTGGGCGCGCAGCACTCGGCGCGCATGGAAAAGGTGTTCATGGGCATCGCGGGCCTGCGCGTGGTGACGCCATCGAATCCAAGACAGGCGTACGGCTTGCTCAAATCCGCGCTGCGCTGCAACGACCCGGTGTTCATCAACGAACACGAGCTCATGTACAACATGAAGGGCGAGGTGCCGGAGGGCGAATACTTCCATCCGCTGGAAGGCTCCGAGGTTGCACGCGCCGGACG
>DATMXC010000164.1:0-11428 GCA_035561915.1 Gammaproteobacteria bacterium | reverse complement strand
ATCTTCTCGTCCTCAGTGTAGCCGGGGATGCGGATCACCTCCATACGATCGAGCAGCGGGCCCGGTATGTTCAGGGTATTCGCCGTGCACACAAACATGACGCCGGAGAGATCGTAGTCCACCTCCAGATAGTGATCGCTGAAGGTATGATTCTGTTCGGGGTCCAGCACCTCCAGTAACGCCGAGGAAGGATCGCCGCGGAAATCCATCGCCATCTTGTCCACTTCGTCGAGCAGGAACAGCGGGTTGCGCGTACCCACCTTGGCCATGTTTTGAATGAGTTTACCCGGCATGGAGCCGATATAGGTGCGGCGATGACCGCGGATCTCGGCCTCATCGCGCACGCCGCCCAGCGACATGCGTATGAATTTGCGGTTGGTGGCGCGCGCGATCGACTGCCCCAGCGAGGTCTTGCCTACGCCGGGCGGACCCACCAGGCACAGCACCGGACCCTTCGGCTCGTCAATCCGCAATTGCACCGCGAGATATTCGAGGATGCGTTCCTTGACCTTATCGAGTCCATAGTGATCGGCTTCCAGAATCGCCTCGGCCTTGGCCAGGTCGCGCGAAATCTTGCTGCGTTTCTTCCACGGCACGTTGACCAGCCAGTCCACGTAATTACGCACCACGGTGGCCTCGGCCGACATCGGCGACATCATCTTGAGCTTGTTAAGTTCGGTGGTCGCCTTGGTCTTGGCCTCCTTGCTCATGCCCGCCTTTTCGATTTTCTGGGCCAGCTCTTCGAGCTCGTTGGGCGCCTCGTCCATCTCACCCAGTTCCTTCTGGATGGCCTTCATTTGTTCGTTGAGATAGTACTCGCGCTGGTTCTTCTCCATCTGGCGCTTGACGCGGCCACGGATGCGCTTCTCGACCTGCAACAGATCAATCTCCGACTCCATGATGCCCATCAGGTGCTCGAAGCGCGCGCGCACGTTGTCCATCTCCAGGATGGCCTGCTTCTCTTCGAGCTTGAGGGTCATGTGGGCGGCCACGGTATCGGCCAGCCGGCCTGGGTCGTCTATGCTGGCGAGCGCGGAGAGGATCTCCGGTGGGATCTTTTTGTTCAGTTTGACGTACTGGTCGAATTGGGTGAGCACGGAACGCGACATCACCTCGACCTCACGCTCGTCCATGGCGAGCGAGACCATCTTGCCGACCTGGGCGCTCAAGTAATCGTGCGCGCGCACCACGTTGACAATACTGGCCCGTTCGGCGCCCTCGACCAGCACCTTGATGGTGCCGTCTGGCAGTTTTAGCAGCTGCAGCACGCTGGACAGCGTGCCTACCTTGTAGAGATCGTCTATCTGCGGGTCGTCCACCGCAGCGTTCTTCTGGGCCACCAGCAAGATCTGCTTGTTGCCCTCCATGGCCGCCTCCAAGGCCTTGATGGACTTTTCCCGTCCTACAAAGAGGGGGATGACCATGTGCGGGTAGACCACCACATCGCGCAACGGCAATACCGGCACCACCATGATCTGGTCGTCGGTTACAGTAGCGGGTATGTCTTTTTCCATGTAGGGGCCCTTTGGGTTAGGTCAGACTGCTCGCAGAGGCTTCCAAATACGGAAGCACTCTAGCCATTAACGGCAGTTAACAACAACTCTTTAGACCGAGATGGGGCCTATTGATGCCTAAATCAAGCGGGTTTGTTTTGATGTGTCGCCGTCCGCTGCTGATCGCCGCCCGCGCCGTCAATAATCATCAAGGGCTCGGACTGACCGTTGATGACGCCTGCGTCCACCACCACTTTGCTGACCTTGCCGAGCGAAGGCAAGTCGAACATGGTGTCAAGCAACACCTTCTCCAGAATGGAGCGCAGACCGCGAGCCCCTGTTTTACGCTCCATGGCCTTTGTAGCCACGGCGCGCAAGGCGTCGTCGCGGAACTCGATGTCGGTGCCTTCCATTTCAAACAGTTTGCGGAACTGCTTGGTGATGGCGTTGCGTGGCTCAATGAGGATGCGCATCAATGCGTCCTCATCCAGCTCATCTAGCACCGCCACCACCGGTAGACGGCCGACGAATTCCGGGATGAGGCCGTATTTGATGAGATCTTCCGGCTCCACGCTATGCAGGACCTTGTTGGCGCCGCGCTTATCGCTTTTGGTCTTGAGTTCAGCGGAAAAGCCGATGCCGCCCTTTTCCGAACGGTCGCGGATCACCTTATCGAGACCGGAAAACGCGCCGCCGCAGATGAACAGGATATTGCGCGTGTTGACCTGCAGGAACTCCTGCTGGGGATGCTTGCGGCCGCCCTGCGGAGGCACCGAGGCCACGGTGCCCTCGATCAGCTTAAGCAAGGCCTGCTGCACGCCTTCGCCCGACACGTCGCGGGTGATGGAGGGGTTGTCCGATTTTCGCGAGATCTTGTCTATCTCGTCTATGTAGACGATGCCGGTCTGCGCCTTTTCGACATCGTATTCGGCCTTCTGTAACAGCTTCTGGATAATGTTCTCCACGTCTTCGCCGACATAGCCCGCCTCGGTAAGGGTGGTTGCATCGGCGATGGTGAAGGGCACATTGAGCAGACGCGCGAGGGTCTCGGCGAGCAGGGTCTTGCCCGAACCGGTGGGACCGATCAGCAGGATATTGCTCTTGGAAATCTCGATATCGTCTTTCTTTTGCGCAGATTCCAGGCGTTTGTAATGGTTGTACACCGCCACCGCGAGGATCTTCTTGGCGCGGGTCTGGCCGATGACGTACTCGTCCAGTATTTGTTTGATCTCATGAGGCGTGGGCAGCTTGTTGCCGCGATTGGCGGCAAACTTTTCCTGCACCTCTTCACGGATGATGTCGTTACAAAGCTCGACACACTCGTCGCAGACAAACACCGACGGTCCGGCGATGAGCTTACGGACTTCATGCTGGCTCTTGCCGCAGAATGAGCAATACAGCAGCTTGTCGCTGCCTTCACCGCCGCTGTGCTTGTCGTCTATCATAGCTGTTCGTCTTCGCCTATTGACTATAAAATCGCTACTGGCGCACAACCCTGCTATGCGCTTTTGACCTGCCGTTCCGTCAACACTGCATCAATCAGGCCATACTCCTTGGCGCCCTCTGCGGTCATGAAATTATCGCGGTCGGTGTCTACGCGTATCCGTTCTATCGTCTGACCGGTGTGCTTCGCCAGAATCCTGTTGAGGCGTTCTCTTACTAATAATATCTCACGGGCATGGATGTCAATATCTGTGGCCTGGCCCTGAAAGCCTCCCAGCGGTTGATGAATCATGAGCCGGGAGTGCGGCAGGCAGTAGCGCTTGCCCGCCGTGCCGCCTGTAAGCAACAGGGCGCCCATACTCGCGGCCTGTCCGATGCACATGGTACTCACATCGGGCTTGATGAATTGCATGGTGTCGTAGATCGCCATGCCGGCGCTCACCGAGCCCCCCGGTGAGTTGATATAAAGGTGTATGTCCTTGTCCGGGTTCTCCGACTCGAGAAACAGGAGCTGGGCGACGATCAGATTGGCCATGTGGTCTTCAACCTGGCCCACGATGAAGATCACTCGCTCCTTGAGCAAGCGGGAGTAGATGTCGTAGGCGCGTTCGCCGCGGGCGGATTGCTCCACCACCATGGGCACCAGATTGAGACTGGTTGTGTTGACGGCGCCTCCCATATTCCTAGTATCGGTCATCATTTTACGTCCTTTAGCATTTAGAGAGTGCTACTCGCCGACAGTTCAGGGTGGATAATCGCATCAAAACTGGAGGCGACCGTGGCCACCTCGGCGTGCTTGAGCAGCCATTCCACAACCTGATCCTCCAGCACCAGCGACTCAACCTGATTCAAGCGCTGTGGAGAGCCATAATACCATTGTATAACCTCCTGGTGATCTTCGTAGGTCGCCGCGATGGCTTCGACACTGGCACGCACCTGGGCGGGATCCACCTTAATACCATTGTTCTTGATGATCTCGGCGAGCAGCAGACCCAGGGCCACCCTGTGCCTGGCCTGAGGTTCGTAGGCCGCACGTTGCGCGGCACTCTCCTCTGCCGTAGCGGGTGGCAACCCGCGTTTATTGCGTTCGTTATTGAGCAGAGTGGCCGCTTCGTTTTCAATCAAGGCCTTGGGGATCTCAATCGGGTGTGTCTCATAGAGCCAGTCTATCACCTGCTGTTTCACTTTATCTTTGATGGCCTGAATAAGTTCGCGCTGCATGTTGGCGCGTACCTCGACACGCAATTCGTCGAGCGAACCAGACTCTATGCCGAAATCGCGGATAAAGGCCTCATCTAATTCAGGCAGAACCGGCTCAAACAGCGAGATCAGCTTGATACGATAGCGCTCCATTTTGTTGGCACGCGCCGGGTCGGGATGATTAGCGGGAGCGGTTTTCTCGATAACGACCTCAGACCCCGCTTTCAGGCCCAGCAGTTTTGCTTCGATCTCCTTGCCCAATATGCTGGCGCCGAGCACTACGTTGGTTTGACTGTCGGCGCCGACCTGCTCGCCCTTCTCATCCAGCAGTGTGAAGCTGATTTGTAGCTGGTCTCCGTCACGCGCCTCCCGATCAGCGGGTTGCCAACCTTGACGCTGCTTGCGCAGGGTCTCGAGCATCTTGTCTACGTCCTGCTCGGTAATCGCCGCCTCGGGCTTAGTGATCTTGAACCCTTCGAAGGAAGCGAGCTTGATCTCAGGGTAGACCTCGAAGGTAGCCTTATAGCTCAGACCCTGGCCGGGTTGCCCTTCAACGCTCTTGATGTCGGTGCCGCCCGCCGGACGCAGGTTTTCCTTGGCAACGGCCTCCTGGAAGCTGCTGCGGAGGGTATCCCGCACCACCTCCTCGCGCACCTGACCCTTGAAACGCTGCTCCACCACCTGCAGCGGCACCTTGCCGGGGCGAAAACCGTCCAGCTTGACCCGGCCGGCCAGCGACTTGAGGCGCTTCTGGACCTCTTGCGCGATATGTTCTTCGGGCACCTCGACCGTAATAGAACGTTCAAGGCCTTTTGTGGCTTCAACTGAAACGTGCATCGCTTACTACCTCATTATCGTCAATATTGGGTGGCGGACAGGCTTTTTAAGATGTCAGTGTGCGTTAAGATGTCAGTGTGCGAAAGGAGAGACTCGAACTCTCAAGGGTTGCCCCACTGGCACCTAAAACCAGCGCGTCTACCGATTTCGCCACTTTCGCATGTTTGTAGTATACCGCGATAGTCTTATCCTGCACAAAGCAGGCCATCAGGGCAACCTCTTATTCAGACTGTCAAGCTGTTGCGCGCCCGCTTGGGCAGATCCCCCGCCATGCCCATGGCGTGACGCATGATGGTGTTTTTCACAGGCCAGGCGCGGTCCGTGAGGGCAAGCCCTTGGTTGCGCGCCCAGCGCAGCGGCGGCAGGTTGGTCGCAAACAGCCGTTTAATGCCCTCCAGCGCCGCGATCATGATGAGATTATCACCCTTACGCCAGCGCTCATAGCGGCGCAACACCCTGAGCGCACCGATGTCTTTGCCTTGAGAGCGGGCTTCGCTCAACACCTCGGCCAGCGCCGCCGCGTCGCTGATACCCAAATTAACACCCTGGCCCGCGAGCGGATGGAGGGTATGGGCGGCATCGCCGATGAGCGCGAGGCGCTCCTTGACATACTGGTCGGCATGGATGAGCCGGAGCGGAAAACTGAGCCTAGGTCCGGTCTCTAGTATCTTGCCCAGCCCCAAGCCCTGATAACCGTGCACGGGCGGAACTCCCAGAGCCTCCTGTAATTCACTTACAAAGGCGTCGTCGCAGAGGGTAAGCAGGCGCGCGGCCTGATCGGAGGGAAGCGACCAGACGATGGACGATGAACCCTCGGCAAGCGGCAGAAAGGCCAGCGGGCCACCCGGCAAAAAGCGCTGCCAGGCGGTCTCGTGATGCGGGTGCGAAGTACGCACCGTCGCCACCAGGGCGGTTTGATGGTAATCCCAGCCGCGCGTCGTGATGTCCGCAAGACGCCGTACCGTCGAATCTGCCCCGTCGGCGCCGACGAGCAGCCTGGCGTCAAGCCGGCGCCCGTCATCAAGCGTCAGCGTGACACGCTCGCCCTGCCAGGTTGCGGTGGTGATCCGTGCGGGGCAGTACACATCTATCGTCGTGGAATTTCGTAGCTTCTCCCATAGCGCCGTCAGAATCACACTGTTTTCGACGATATAACCCAGCGTATCCATGCCGATATCGGCGCTGTCGAAGTGGATGTTGCCCAAGCCACTGGCGTCCCACACCTGCATCTCGCGGAACGGGCCGAACATTCCAGAGTGGTCAGGCCGCCATACACCCAGCGACTCAAGAATCCGTACCGAGCCGCGGCTGATGGCGCTGACGCGGGGGTCTCTCTGTTCAGTAGGGGCCTCGGGCTGTTTGGCCTCAATCACCGCCACTCGCAAACCGCCGCCACTCAGCGCGCAGGCCAGCGTCGCCCCGACGATACCGCCGCCGGCGATGGCTACATCATAAATGTTTTCCGTTTGATTCATAACAGTGCTCGGGCATACTGTCTTATGTTATGGGCATAAGGTCAAGGGCCCTCAAGGCGTATTCCCGCGCCTGTTGCGCTGCCATGCAGTAGTCATTAGACTGAGCGGCCACTTGGACAATAGACCGTTACGCTGAGATGCCCACTACGATTCCGGCCGATTCGGCCGGACTGGTCACGCCGAAAACGCTGCGCTTTGATGAACCGCTGGCGCTCGACTGCGGGCGCACGCTGGACAACTACGAACTGATCTATGAGACCTACGGCGAGCTGAACGCCTCGCGCAGCAACGCGATTCTCATCTGCCACGCGCTCTCCGGCGATCATCATGCGGCAGGCTACCACAGCATGGCGGACAAAAAACCGGGCTGGTGGGACAGTTGCATCGGCCCGGGGAAACCCTTCGACACGCGCCGCTTCTTTGTAGTCTCTCCCAATAATCTCGGCGGCTGCAAGGGCTCCACCGGCCCGACCACCATTAATCCGGCCACCGGCAAGCCTTACGGCCCGGACTTCCCCATCATCACGGTGCGCGACTGGGTGAACAGTCAGGCGCGCCTCGGCGCAGCATTGGGAATCAAACAGTGGGCGGCAATCATCGGCGGCAGCCTCGGCGGGATGCAGGCCCTGCAGTGGGCGATGGATTATCCCGACGGCCTGCGCCATGCGATTGTGATTGCCGCGGCGCCAAAATTGTCCGCGCAAAATATCGCCTTCAACGAGGTCGCGCGTCAGGCCATCATGTCCGATCCCGACTTTCACGCGGGGCATTACTATGAACAGGGCGTTGTGCCGCGCCGCGGGCTGATGCTCGCCCGCATGTTGGGTCATATCACCTATCTCTCCGATGATGCGATGCGCGCCAAATTCGGACGCGAACTGCGCGAGGGCAAGCTCAACTTCGGTTTCGACGTGGAGTTCCAGGTTGAAAGCTACTTGCGTTACCAGGGAAAATCCTTTGTCGAGCGCTTCGACGCCAACACCTATCTGTTGATGACCAAGGCGCTCGATTACTTCGATCCCGCCGCGGAGTTCGATCATAGCCTCTCGGCGGCGCTTAAACGGGCGACGGCGCGCTTTCTGGTGCTTGCATTCACCAGCGACTGGCGCTTCCCGCCCGCACGCTCGCACGAGATCGTGCACGCCTTGCAGGATAACGATCACGACGTGAGCTATGCCGAGATCACCTCGCAAGAGGGACACGATGCCTTCCTCATCCCTGACCCGCGCTATCTGGCGATCTTGCATGCCTATCTCAACCGGATCGCCAAAGAGGTCGGCGCCTGATGGCCTTGCGTCCCGATCTCGAGATCATCAGCGAGTGGATCGCGCCTGACAGCCGCGTGCTCGACTTGGGCTGCGGCGACGGCTCGCTGCTTAGCTTTTTGCATGCCAGCCGCAGGGTCAACGGCTACGGTTTGGAGATAGATGAAGATAAAATCCTGAAGTGCATCGAATCCGGGGTCAACGTGATCCAGACCGACCTCGACGCCGGACTGTCCGATTTCGACGCCGATTCGTTCGACTATGTGGTGCTGTCGCAGACCTTGCAGGCGGTGCTCTACCCGGAGCATTTGCTGGATGAAATGCTGCGCGTCGGTCGCGAGGGCATCGTGAGCTTCCCCAACTTCGGCTACTGGCCGAACCGCCTGCAGATCCTGTTAGGCGGCCACATGCCCGTGTCGCGCAATCTTCCCAACGACTGGTACAGCACGCCGAATATCCACCTCTGCACACTGAAGGATTTCGAGCGCCTGTGCGCAAAAAAGGGCATCACCATATTGCAGCGCACTGTGGTGGATCAGGCGCACCGGACCAATTGGTGGATGCGGCTGTTGCCCAATCTGCTGGGCGAGATTGCGCTGTACCGCTTTCAACGCCGGCCGCCCGAGTTGAACGGGAACGCTTGAGCGCTGGCCAGTCATGCCGGCGTAAGGTATTCTCACCAAATCATGTTGAGTTTCTCCCGCATACGCCAACTGCTTGTAGGGGCGCCGCGTAATCCGCTCGAGCCCGGAACGCGCCGGCACATATTGCTGGTGGCTTTCCTGGCCTGGGTCGGGCTTGGCGCGGACGGACTTTCCTCCTCCGCCTACGGGCCGGAACTCGGCTTCCTCGCCCTCGGTGAGCATACGCATCTCGGACTTTACCTCGCCGTCGTTACCGCGCTCACGGTGTTCATTATATCGCTCGCCTACAACCAGGTGATCGAGCTGTTTCCGTCGGGCGGCGGCGGTTACAAGGTGGCAACGCAACTCATCAGCCCACACACTGGCCTGGTCTCCGGCGCCGCGCTCATCGTGGACTATGTACTCACCATTGCAATCTCGATTGCGAGCGGCGTGGACGCCCTGTTCAGTCTGTTGCCGCTCTCGGCACAGGCATGGAAACTGGAAACCGCCATCGCGCTTACGCTGCTGTTGATCGTGCTTAACCTCCGCGGTATGAAGGAGTCCATCAAGGTGTTGATGCCCATCTTTCTGGGTTTTGTGCTCACGCATGCCGCGCTCATCGTGTACGGGATTTTAGCTCACGCCGAGCGCCTGCCCAGCCTCATCCCCGACACGATTCAGGAAACAATGAATTTGAACCAGCAGGCGGGATGGATGTTCGTTGTCGCATTGTTTTTGCGCGCCTACTCGCTGGGCGGCGGTACGTACACCGGCCTCGAGGCAGTGTCAAACAACGTCAACACGCTGGCCGAGCCGCGCGTACGCACCGGGCGCTGGACGATGTTTTATCTGGCGACCTCGCTTGCCTTTACCGCGGGAGGAATCATTCTGCTGTATTTGTTGTGGGACGCGAAACCCGTCGCCGGCCAGACACTCAACGCCGTGACGTTCGGTTCCATCCTGAGTGGCCTGCAATGGCAGGGTTGGGACGTGAGCCACGCGCTGCTTTTGATTGTGATGGCGTTGGAGGCGGGTCTGCTGTTTGTCGCCGCCAACACCGGGTTCCTCGGCGGCCCCGCGGTGCTTGCCAATATGGCGGCGGACTCCTGGGTGCCGCGGCAATTCCTGCATCTCTCTGGCCGTCTGGTCACGCAAAACGGCGTGTTGCTCATGGGGCTCACCGCGCTGGCGGTATTGATATGGAGCGGAGGTAGCGTCGGGACACTGGTAGTACTTTACAGCATCAATGTGTTCCTGACCTTTTCCTTGTCGCTGCTGGGCCTGAGCGTATATTGGTGGCAGCACCGCTTCGATGAAAGAAAATGGCGCTGGCGTCTGCCGCTGTCTCTGCTTGGTCTTACCGTCACGGGCGGCATGTTGCTTGTTATGGTGGTGGAAAAATTCACCGAAGGCGGCTGGGCGACGGTGTTGATCACCAGCATGGTGATTGGAATCTGCCTCGTGATCAAACGCCATTATGAAGAGACGCGGACACAGTTACGTGCGATCGATAAACTGTTTGCGACGGCGCCCATCGAGCCGGTGGAAAAACCTCCGCCGCTCGATCCGCAGCAACCGACGGCCGTGTTTCTGTCAGGTCATAGCCGCGGCACCGCGATGCACACACTGCTGTGGGTGCAGCGCCTGTTTCCGGGACATTTCAAAAATTTTATTTTTCTCGGCGCGGGTGAGGTCGATTCGCAAAGCTACAGGGGGCAGAACACACTCGAAACACTTCAGTACGTCGTGCGGGCGGCGCTGAATCATCACGTGAACTACTGCCACAGTCGCGGCTGGGCGGCTGTATCCTACGAAAGCTACGGCACCGATCCAGTCGAGCAACTGACGCAACTCGCGGAACAGGTGGGCAAGGAATTTCCCAACAGCATGTTTTTCGCGAGCAAGCTGGTGTTCGTGCACGATAACTGGTTGACGCGCCTGCTGCACAACCAGACTGCACTTGCGTTGCAGCGGCGTTTGCATCTGCGCGGTATGCAGATGTTTATTATTCCCATGAAACTGGAATAAAAAACCCGGCAGCCTGCGCTGCCGGGTAAGCTGAACAAAACTTTCAAGCCGGCTCAGAAGGCCGCGTCAATACCGAATAGAACGTAACCCTCCTTTGTCTCATGACCCACGAAGTCGGGATCATTATCCTTCTTCTGAAAATCCACCGTCGCCTCCATCACGCCTTTGACGTTGCGCATGAAGTAATACGAGGCGGTAGCGGTCAGGGCGTTCATCTTGATCCCCTCAAACACCGTGCCGGTGTTCTTGAAATCGTCGTTGTTCGCATAGTTATAGAGCAGCGAAAACGTCCAACGGTCGTTGTACACATAGTCCACGCCGGCAAAACCGCCGAACCAACTGTAGTTTTTGTTGGGGTCTTGATCCAGGAACTTGTCCCACTTGTTCCACAACGCCTGACCAAACCAATACCATTGGCCGTTATCGCCGGAGATATCCAGGCCGAACACGCGCTTATCCGTCTTGCGGTCGCCGGTCTGCGTGCCGGCATGGCCTATAGCGATGCTCTTCTGCTTACCGGTGAGTCCGAACAACCCGACCGAAACAGGGCCTAGCTTGCCGCCGAGGCGCCCGAACACGCTCTTGCCGCGGTCGTTGTCGAACATCCTGTCAGGACGGTTGAAGCCGGGGCTGTTCACGTTGAAGTTTTGATCTATGCCACTGCCGTTGACCACCCCCAACGCCAGTGTCAGCGGCCCCAGTCCACGATCGAACAGCACGCCGCGATCATAGGTGATGCCCGCCAGGCGGTAGGCCATGAAGTCCTGGACGGTGAGGCGCGTCTCGCGCGGAAACATGACATCGGAGATCTGGAACTGACCGAGCATCCCACCGACGCCGGTGCCACCTAAATCGTCATGCCGGAACCAGGCGTCTTCAATCACCGTACTGCCATTGTCCCCCTTCTCCGCGAAGATGCCGTAAAAATAATAGGTGATGTGATCCGACAACGGCGCACTGGAGAGCAGCTTGATAAGATACGGCGACTGGAAATCGAAGTTGGCACTGTTACCTGTCGGTCCGGTCTCCGGGTCTATCTCCTCGCCCTGCCGCCCCGTCAC
>DATMXC010000163.1:0-4985 GCA_035561915.1 Gammaproteobacteria bacterium | reverse complement strand
CTGTGGCCTGAAAAGCCTGTGCGCACCTTGTTACTCTTTACGGCATGCAGCCGCTTATACGAGATATAGACTACAGCCCGGCGCCCTTGTACGATTGCACATCTACCATCACATGAGATTACACTGAGTCATCCATGTTTCGCTTCTTCGCCATTTTTCTTTTGCTGCTCATAGTCCTGTTCACCGTGGAGATACTCCAGCCGGTGCAGCAGGCCGTCATCATCCCCTGGACGGGATTGCTTGCCAAGATCAGCGCCTGGCTCATGCAATTGTTTGACAGCGATGTCCGCTCCGGGGGGGTCATTATCCAAAGCATCCGCACCGGCTTTGGTGTAGAGATCGTCGCCGGCTGCAATGGGGTAGAGGCCACGCTCATTCTGCTCGCCGCCATCCTCGCCTTTCCCGCCTCCGTGCGGCACAAGCTGATCGGCTTCGCCATCGGCTTTCTCGCCATCCAGGGCCTCAACCTGGTGCGCATTATTAGCCTGTTCTACATTGGGCAATGGGACCGCGAGGCGTTTGATTGGGCACACCTCTATATCTGGCAAGCGCTCATCATGCTGGACGCAATGATCGTCTGGCTGGTCTGGATACGGATGCTGCCTCGGAAAACCACCCATGCCTTCTAACCCGCTCTACGCCTTTCTATTAAGGACGCTGATCTGGCTACCGCTCAGCTTTGTGTTTTGGTATCAGGCCGCCAACCTGCTTAGCCTGCCTTTGACGACGATCTCCAAGTTCGCCTTGCAGCAATCTACAACCAATCTGCTGACCAACGTCGAGCTGGGCGATCATAAACTCACCTTCGTAACCCCCTTCGAAGCCGAAGTGCCAGCGGAGCAGGCACAACAGGGTAAGGCCCTCATCATCGTAGAAATCAACCCACTCATTTATGGGTACAGCCTCCCCTTACTGATAGCACTGCTGTTCGCCGTCGAAGGCTTAAGCGTTTCGTGGAGCAAACTCCTTATCGCTTACGTGGGCCTGCTGCCCTTTCAGGCCTGGGGCGTTTGTTTTGAATTTCTAAAAACAGTGGCCTTCGATCTCGGCCCGACTATCGCAACGCAAGTAAACTTCCCGCAATGGACCCGCGAAGGCATCGCACTCGGCTACCAATTCGGCACCCTCATCCTGCCACCTATCTCGACTGCCGTCTTATGGATCGCCATGAATCGAAGTTTTCTCAACAGGCTGTTGGACCGCTCTCAGCCCGTAACAGGCTAGTGAGCGTCCATCTCATTAGCCTTCCAACTCAGTTTGAACCCATGACATTGAGTGCACCCGCAGGCAAGATTTTATTGTCGTTTATTATTGTGTTTTATGCTCTCATTTATATTTTTTCAGGAACGGACATAGACGCGGCAAGAGATCTCATTAATGCCTATTTCATAGCCGCCGGGATTTCCTATCCGCTTCAGGGGCCTATACTTGCAGGCGTAATTCATCTGGGTCCACTCTGGTTTTATCTGCTCGCCGTTCCCATTTTTCTTACCCATTCGTTCAGCATGACTGCATTCTTCGTAGGACTCATCAGCGGCACAAAATTCATACTGGCCTATTTGTGCGGAAGACGCCTGCTGGATCATAGCTTTGGCCTCTTGTGGGCTATAGCCCTAACCCTACCCGGCTGGTCCTCGTTTGAGCAAGTCACCTATAGCCACATTAATATAGTGGCCACCACAAGTTTGGCGGTGCTCTATTGCAGCATAAGATTATTACAGGACAATGATTTGCGCTGGCTAGCCGCAGGAGCGCTCAGTTTCAGTCTGGCCCTGCACGCGCATCCCACAACAATAAGCTTGGGGGTTGTGTTAACCGTCACCTATGTTTATTCGATCTATCGAGATAAACGGCTTATGCCTGCTTACCCGATACTGGCGGGGATATTATTTATATTGCCTTTTCTCCCTTATCTTTTCAGCCAATGGTCATTAGGCTGGCCGGAATTTTCCTCCACCAGCGGTTATCTGCACTCGGAGATAAGGGCGCAAAATTTAAAGAACTGGCCTGCAATCACTCAGGGGGCTTTCATTACCGGACCAGAAGTTGTATTACGCCACCTGATTAACGGGGATGATCTCATCAAATCCGTATGGCGGGTTACTCTAGGCTTGCTCTGGGGCGGCACTCTAATCGGTTTAATTATTGCATTTGTAACCAGGCGCACCCGCATTCTGGTCGTAATCGGCGTCGCTTCCCTGTTACTGGTAACAGGGACTATTGCCGTCATAAGGCCCGTTACCCCGTTCTACATGACCTATGTTGTTTACCCGTTTTCCGCCGCCCTCATGGGATTAGGGTTATATGGTTTAACGACAATCCGCCATAGAATATCAGCTACTATCGTTGGGTTAATGTGTGCGATCATCCTTGGCCAGTTTATTACTGTGGGTATCGCATTACAGCGTCTTTCGCAACATGTGACTTTTACGTTGCCCGGACCCGCCCTCGCAGATATAAAAAATTACAGCAGGGCGATGGCGGAACCGAACATGTTGATCTCCATGACAACGTATGACGCAATCGGCCGCTATTTATGCTCGCATTCGCAAGCCAAGGTGGTGCATGGCGATCTTGCTTATTTCGTGGACAACACCCTTGGGCTGGGAGAGCTATTACATTGCCATAGGAGCGGACAAACCTCAATCATTGGAGCCTCGCCCGGGCAGCCGCAACTGCATCTCGCAGGCCTTGTGGCGCCAACTTGGCCACTGCAAGCGGCTCCAGATCATAAGGTAGGACCTCTAGCCATCCTCACCCCGGCAACCATTATCAATCCAAGCGCAGGACACCCCATGCCTGACGGCCGGCAATATCCCCCTCATGGAAATATCGGTGACCATCCAGCGCAAGACTATACATGGTCATTCACCACTCCGACCGGTACAGCCGTCGTAATATCCAACCCTATACCCTTCTACTTGACCATAGAGATCAAATCCATCACTGCGAATGGACAGCCTTTATCTCCGATGACCAAAACACTGATCTCACAGATCTATGCATGCAATTCTTGTGATCAGAATAAAGATATATCCTGGCAAGTGACTGTTTCTACTCCATTACGTGAGTGGCTGGATATATTTACCCTTCGATAAACGGTACGAAATACTGTTAATATTGTCATGGAGCATGGGTGACTTCGTCAGAGTTTCTTTAGAGCAACACAACATAAGGCCAGATATGAGTTATGAACAGAACGGTGCTGATCTCGATTATTCATGGAGTGAGAAGCAGCCCGCACGATTTGCAGTGACCGCTACATCGCGACAGCAAGATCTGGTAGCTCTAAGCGACTGTCACGTCTTCCCGTTATCAGCAAGTCACTGCCTACTGCACAGCAAGCGCACCGGCGCGGAGATTGCAGTGGGTATCGACGTATTAAATACTCTGCAACTGTGTCGCGAATTTCGCAGCCTCGACGACCATGTCCACCATATAACAAACCTTGTCCCCGCGCTCGCAGACCAAGCCACCGAGGTGCGACGTATCCTGGACTCGCTCTCTACCCAAGGCTTCATGACCAACGCCATGGACATAGTCCGCGAACTGTCCATACCGGCTGTTCCATTCACCGCGGGCGCCTTGCACAGCGTAATGGTGCGCACCTGCGACCGCTCTGAGCAATTGCGCCGGCTATTAAACAGTTTCCTGGATAATGAAAAGCGCTTCAAAAATCATTATCGCTATATCATCCTCGACGACTCCAAGGCTTCAGAGCAGCAAGATCAGAACAGCCAATCCGTAGCAGAGTTCGCCGCGCAGGGCTTGAACGTCACCTACTACGGCCAAACCGCCCAGCAGCAATTTACACAAAATTTATGCCGGCAGTTTCCGCAACACGCGCCAACCATACAATGGCTTCTGAACGCGACTCCCGGTTATGATGCAGCGACCTACGGCCGCACCTGGAACCATGCTTTATTGCTGAGCGCCGGAGAACGCTTCGTTGTATTCGATGACGACGCCCTGCCCGTGGCATACAAGTCGCCGCAACACACATCCACAGTAGAAATTTCCGGCCGTGAGCGGCAGGTTAACCTCTATCCTAATCGTGACGAGCTGCTAAAACGCAATCAGATTGCCGACATTGACCCCATAGCTCAGCATCAAGAAATACTTGGCGCAACTCTAACTCAGGCGCTGGGGCATTTTTCCGGTGGCACTCTGACACAGGCATCGGTAAGCCACCTGCAACCCCACGAAATACCGCGTGTGGCCAAAGTCTCGCCGGTATTATTAACCGTCGCCGGAAGCTTTGGCGATCCCGGCATCAATTCTCCAGGCTGGTTATTCGATTTGGATAAAGATTCCCGCCAGCGCTTTATAGCCAGCGAAGCTGACTATGTACATAACAGCAGTTCCCGCACGCTGTGGTGGGGACATCCAGGGCTGCATTTCGCAACCTCCAAAGGTCTCATGACGACAACCGCCATGGGCTTGGATAACCGCCGTCTGCTCCCCCCCACCGCGCCGGAGTTCGGCAACGAAGATGCATTGTTCGGCGCCGCCACACAGTACCTTTATCCCGATATGCTCGTGCTTGAATTTTCGTGGGGACTGTTACATCTTCCCGAACCACCGCGCCGCTGGGATAGGGATACGCTGGACACAGCGGCCAGACCGAATGTGCTCGGTTATCTCGCTGATCTTGCCTTGCGTGATGCGCCGCGCTGCCTCGCCAGGCATGTCTCTCAACGCCTCCGCTCGCTCGCAACGCTTTATCTCGACATTGCCGACGCCGATGAAAGTAGCTTTAAGACTGCTCTCCAGGAACACAGGCTATCCATGCGGGCTGACGTGATACGACGTATGCACAATCGTCTGCAGGAACATCCCGATGCGCCTGACTACTGGATCAAAGACGTGCAACGCATCATCACCGCCAACGGGACATCCACCCCCGTCCGATGATGTTAACCCATCAAATCAGACAGCGCTGTCGTCAGGCCAGCTCGGTAGTGAGGGGGTGCGCGATGTATTGC
>DATMXC010000162.1:0-2841 GCA_035561915.1 Gammaproteobacteria bacterium | reverse complement strand
TCCTCAATCAGGGCGCGGTTGGGCAGATCGGTCAGTACATCGTGCAGGGCCTGATGCTCCAGCAGTAGCCGGCCCTCCTGCAGGCGCAGATTGTCGGCCTCGATCTTGCGCGCCATCTGATCGAAGGCCTGACCGATGCGGGCCAGCTCATCGTTGCCACTAAGCCCGGTCTGGGCGCTGAGATCGCCGGCGGCGAGACGCTCGGTGGCCCTCACCACCTTCGCCACCCGGCGCGTCAGCGTAAAATGGAATATCAAGGCGAGCAGGCCGGACAGGACCATCAGTATCAGGATGGATTTCAAGGCTTCACCTTCGACGCCGCGGAGCGCGGCGAGTTTGCTCGCGCTGAGGTCGTTGAGGATGAACAGGATCCCGACGCGGTTGGGGCGCAGTTCACCTTGTCGGGCGCCGAGCAGGATAGGGTAGTAGCCCATCAATGAATTGCGGTCGTCGGACAACAGCACTGCACCGGTGAGCGTCTGCTTGGCCTCGGCGATGAGCTTGGTATTGATAGCCGGGAAGACCTCTTGCATCGTCTGCCCTACCCAGTCCCTGCGGGTGGCGTACAGGATGCGGTCTTGGTCGTCGCTCAGGAGGGCGTAACGCAGATCGGGATCGGAACCCATCGGGGTGATCTCCAATTGGACTCCGGTCTGATCTCCCCTCGCCAACAGGTGCTCCAATTCGCGCTGCAGTTCGGTCATCTCCTGCACCAGCCGCAGGCGCGCCGCCTCTTCGAGTTTAACCGTCTCGGCATGGGTGTCGTGGCTCAGGGTATACATACCCCAGATCACCGCAAACAGCAGCAGCAAGAGCGGGATGATGAAGCGCAGCGAAAAGAACACCGGACTCATAGCGGGCTGTCCGGCAGGTAGCGGTCTGTGAACAGAGGCGGCAGCGCCACGGCCTTATTCAGGAGGCCTTGTTTGAGTAGAGTCTGCATCAGTTTTTGGGAGGGGGCCAACAAGTCCGGAGGGGTGCGGCCGAGCAGCTTGCGGTTTTCCTCAACACCGGGGATGCGCAGGCCATTAAACAAGAGGCTGACCTCCGCAGGGCTAACGGCGAGTCGCTTGGTCATGCGTCGGCTGCTGTCGTCCGGATGTATGTTCATATACTCCAAGCTGCTAAACCATTTCGTGATTAAACTCTTTACTTGCTGGGGGTGTTTATCTATATAGTCCTGCCGCACCACCAGGACGTCTACGATCTCTCCCGGTATTTGACTGCTGTCAAACAATTGCCGGGCGCCCTGCGCCAATAAATGGGTACGGATCGGCTCAAAGGTTACCAGGGCATCCACCCGTTTATCTTTGAAGGCCTGCTCTTGCTCGGAGACCGGCATCGCTACGACGGTGACATCATTGTGACTGAGTCCCCCGATCTGCAACGCCCGGGCCAGCACATAGGCCCCCAGCGCGCTGCTCTCGGCACCGACACGCCGCCCCTTGATATCTTTCAGCTCCCTGATTTCGGAGTTACCCAGCACCACGTCCGCGCCGTGAGAGATATCCATCACCAGCACCACGCGCGCAGCGGCGCCGTATTGCAACAGAGACAGCGTCTCATCCATGGTCAGGGCGGCTGCCTCGATCGCGCCGTTACGAAAGGCGCGTGAGACCTCGGTCGCCGAGGTGTACTCCACCAGCCTTACCGGCGTGGCGTCGAAATAACCCAAGTCCCTGGCGAGATAAAGAGGTTCGTAACCGGGCCAGACATTGGTGCCGATACGCAGCGGCGGCTCAGGCTCGGGGGTACAGCCGAGGAGCGCCCATAGCAAAACCGCCCAACTCCGCCACGTCCGTGCCTGCATGAGCTACCCCCCGGGTTAGCTAAAAGTACAGGTAGTGCTGCGTACTAAGAAAGGTACGCGCAAACATTGTACCTTTTTGCATATATCGTCAACTATCAGATTTTCTTGAGCGAATCAGCCCCGGCGCATGGCTAGCCAAGGCGGATACTGATAGATTACAAAGTCTCACAGAACGAATCGTAGGCGATGACCAGGCACGATCATTACGCAGCAACGGAAAAGCCAGTGGTTGCGGGAACAGACCATCACGGCCACCCCCATGCGCGCGCCCAAGGTAACCGCCGGTTGCTGGGTTATGCGTTCATGGTTACGCTTCTGTTTGCCGTCGTAGAGGGCGTGAGCGGCTGGTGGGCGGGTTCACTGGCCTTGCTGGGTGACGCCGGTCACATGGTGAGCGACGCCAGCGCCCTCGCACTGGCCCTGCTCGCGGCCTGGGTGGCGCGCCGCCCTGTGTCGGCGCGCCACTCTTACGGCTTGGGACGGGCCGAAGTGGTGGTAGCTTTGTTTAATGGCTTACTGATGCTGGCCATCGTCGCGGGCATAGGGGTGTCGGCGATTGAACGGGTGCGCGCGCCCACGCCGGTCATGGCCGGGACCGTCATCGTGGTGGCAGCCTTGGGCCTGCTGGTCAATCTGGCGGTGGCTGCTCTACTCAGCCGCGGCGAGCAGACCCTTAACCTGCGCGCCGCCATGCTGCACGTGATGGCGGATCTGCTCGGCTCGGTCGCCGCGCTGGCCTCGGGCGTGGTGATTTACCTCACAGGCTGGGCCGCCATAGACCCCATCCTGTCCCTCTTCATCTGCGTATTGATTCTCTACTCCAGCATCCACTTGCTGCGCGAAGCGCTGCACGTCATCATGGAAGGCGTGCCGTTGGGTCTGGATTTACCGGAGATCGGCCGAGCGCTTGCGACGGTTAAAGGCGTGTGTTCGGTGCATGACCTGCACATCTGGACGCTGTCTTCGGGGATGGTTGCGCTCTCCGCCCACATCATGGTGAGCGACCTCGCGCACTGGGAGGAAACGTTGGC
>DATMXC010000161.1:0-11147 GCA_035561915.1 Gammaproteobacteria bacterium | reverse complement strand
GGAAACAGACAAGAAGGAGTCGTTCATCGTCATGGTCGGGCAAGGCAAGGAGGGGCAGGCGCGCGAGGCCCAGCGGGTGGCCGTAGACCCGGAGCATGACCTCGCCCTGCTCAGGATCAGCGGAGAGCCCTTACCTACCCTGCAACTCGGCGACTCCGATACGATCCGGGAAGGCCAGGCCGTGGCCTTTACCGGATTCCCGATCGGGATGGTGCTCGGCCTCTATCCGGTGACACACCGTGGGATCGTCTCGGCGTTAACGCCTGTCGTACAGCCCGGGCTTAGCTCCAAACAACTGGACGAGAAGATGATTAAACGGCTGCGTGACTCGGCGTATACCGTATTCCAACTCGACGCGACGGCGTATCCCGGCAATAGCGGCAGCCCGCTCTATGACCCCGAAACCGGCACGGTCTATGGGATCATCAATATGGTGTTCGTGAAGGGCACCAAGGAATCCGCACTGAGCCAGCCGAGCGGGATCACCTATGCGATCCCAGGCAATTACCTCCGCGATCTGCTCAACAAGCAATCGGACTCTAGCTCCAATTAAGAGCGCCTCTACAGCTCAGCCCAGTTTTTTAATAAAAACCTTGGAGTTACGCTGGTAGTTGTACAAGGCCTGCCGCGCGACCGGCAGGTCTTTGATACCCCCCGCCTTAAAGGCGCGCTCCTGAAACCAGTGCGGAGTATGGGTGGTAAGCACAAACAGCCGTTTGATCTTGCCCTGCTTGGCCCTGCGCTCAATCTCCTCCAGCAACGCTTCGCCGCGCCCGGTATCCCGATAGCCGGGATGCACGGCCAGGCCGGCCAACTCTCCCACGCCCTCTTTTGGATAGGGATAGAGTGCCGCGCAGCCTATGACCATGCCATCGCGTTCCATGACCGTGAAGTGGCCGATCTCGGTTTCCAGGCGCTCGCGCGAGCGGCGCACCAACACACCCTCCTCTTCCAGGGGCGCAATCAGTTCCAGAATGCCCGCGACATCGTCAATCGTCGCGGCGCGCATGTCTTCATACACATCACCCGCGATGAGCGTGCCGACACCGTCGCGAGTGAACAACTCCAGCAGCAGCGCGCCACCAGTGCGGCGGCCGATCAGGTGCGCGCGCCGCACGCCGTTCTGGCACGCCTGCACCGCGCAGCCGAGATAACGCTTCACGCCGACATCCAGCACACGTTTGCCGGACAGCAGTTTTTGTGCCTCGCCGAGCGTCAATTGCCGGATTAAATGTTTATTCGCATCCGTCAGACCCATACTTTCGGTCAAGCACAATAGCTTGTCGGCGTGCAGCTCCACCGCAACGGCGGTGGCGACATCCTCCGCGCTCAGATTAAACACCTCGCCGGTAGGCGAATAGCCGAGCGGCGAGAGCAGTACCACAGCGTTGTCGTCCAGCGTCTTTTTCAAGGCCTGCGCATCCACGCGCCGTACCTCGCCGGTGTGTTCAAAGTCCACACCGTTACGCACGCCAAGCGGCCGCGCGGTAACGAAATTCCCGGACACCACACGGATACTCGCCCCCGCCATCGGCGAATTGGCAACTCCGGTGGACAGCAACGCTTCAATCTCAACCCGCACGCAGCCCACCGCTTGCTTCACGCACGCAAGCGCGGCAGCGTCGGTCACCCGCAAGCCCTGGTGATAACGCGATTTAATGCCGCGCTCACGCAGCAGGCCTTCGATTTGCGGGCGGGCGCCGTGCACCAGCACCACGCGCACGCCCAAGGTATCCAACAGTGCGACATCGTGAATAAAGTGCGCGAAACGTGCGTCCGCGACGAACTCGCCGCCGAATGCAATGACAAACGTGCGGCCGCGATGCGCCTTGATGTAAGGAGCGGAATTGCGGAACCAGTTTACAAACGCGGCGTTGTTATTTTTTTCGGGCATGAGAGGGTCCGGCCAAAGCGGTCATTATACCCGTTGTTTCAGGTTTTTTTGGCCAGTTTAAGTGCCCGCACCACGTAGCGGTCAAGCTACCGGCGATCCGTCCGTCACCGCCCCCAAGCTGCTGCTCGACACTTGCTTGGCGTATTTCGCCAGTACGCCGCGTGTGTAACGCGGCGCAGGGGGTGTCCATGCGGCGCGGCGGCGTGCGAGCTCGGCGTCTGGCACGTTGAGTTGCAACAAACGTGCGTCGACATCAATAGTGATGGGGTCGCCTTCCTCTACCAAGGCGATGGTGCCCCCCACCGCGGCCTCCGGCGCGACGTGGCCGACCACCATACCGTATGTGCCGCCCGAGAAGCGGCCGTCGGTGATGAGGCCGACGGAGTCGCCCAGACCCTCGCCGATGATGGCCGAGGTCGGTGATAGCATCTCGCGCATGCCGGGACCGCCCTTGGGGCCTTCATAACGGATTACGATCACATCGCCGGGTTTGATCTTTTGCGCGAGGATCGCCTCCATGCAAGATTCTTCCGATTCAAACACGCGCGCCGGGCCGGTCATCACCGGTTTCTTCACGCCGGTGATCTTGGCGACGGCGCCTTCCTGCGCAAGATTGCCTTTCAAAATCGCAAGATGCCCCTGCGGATAGATGGGGTTGTTCCAGGGACGAATAACATCCTGATCCTTGCGCGGCTGCTCCGGGATGTCCTTGAGCACCTCGGCAATGGTCTGGCCGGTGATGGTGAGCGCGTCGCCGTGCAGCACACCATGGGCGAGCAGTATCTTCATCACCTGCGGGATGGCGCCGGCCTGGTGTAAATCCGTGGCGACATAACGGCCGGAGGGTTTGAGGTCGCACAACACCGGCACACGCGCGCGCATCGCTTCAAAGTCATCTATGCTGAGCGGTACGTGCGCGGCGTGGGCAATGGCGAGTAGATGCAACACGGCGTTGGTGGAACCGCCCACCGCCATGTTGACGGCGATGGCGTTTTCGAAGGCCTTGCGCGTGAGTATCTGGCGCGGCAGGATTTGCTTTTTGATGGCGTTCACCAGCGCCTCGGCCGATTGTGCGGCGCTTTCGGCCTTTTCCTCGTCTTCGGCGGCCATCGTGGAGGAATACATCAGGCTCATGCCCATCGCCTCGAACGCCGATGACATGGTGTTCGCGGTGTACATGCCACCGCACGAACCCGCGCCGGGACAGGCGTTGCGTTCCACACCAAGCAATTCCGCTTCGTCTATCTTGTGCGCGCTGAACTGCCCCACCGCCTCGAAGGCGCTGACAATGGTGAGGTCGCGGCCTTTATAGTGGCCAGGCTTAATGGTGCCGCCGTACACAAAAATCGCGGGGATGTTTAAACGCGCCATGGCAATCATGGCGCCGGGCATGTTTTTATCGCAGCCGCCGATGGCAATCACGCCGTCCATGCTCTGACCGTTGCACACGGTTTCGATGGAGTCGGCAATTACCTCGCGCGACACCAGCGAATACTTCATCCCTTCGGTGCCCATGGAGATGCCATCGCTGATGGTGATGGTGCCGAACGTCTGCGGCATCGCGCCGGCGCTTTTCAACGCGGCTTCTGCGCGCGCCGCCAAGGCGCCGATGCCCATGTTGCACGGCGTGATGGTGCTGTGGGCATTGGCCACGCCGATGATGGGCTTGTCGAAATCCTTGTCGCCAAACCCTACGGCACGCAGCATGGCGCGGTTGGGTGAACGTTGCACACCTTGGGTAACAATTTTGCTTCTGCGGTTATCAGCCACGGGATGACTCCAGCTTGAGTTAGATCTGGGATTTTAACCTAAAAGCAGGGGGTTACCAGCGGCAAGGACTAGAAGGTATGCCAGGATTTTCTCCGCCACCGGATCTTAGGGATAATGAGGCCGATGACCATGCCGGCCAGGAGGGTCCCGGCCCCCGCCAAGAACCATTGTTGGTCGCGATGAACTTTAAGTCCTTCGTTCGTATCGCGCAGCATTTTGAGTTCACTCTCCATCAGGGCAAGTCGATCAACCTGCGCCGGAATAGTGGGTAGAGTGGCCACGCTCTGAGCGGAGACCTTCATCGCGGCTAACTCTGACGGACCTGAGGCAAGTGCACCCGTATTACCAAGAGGCGCAGCTGGTATGCCCATCATCCCGGCGGTGGTGATTGAGCCTGCCAGCAAAGAGGCCGGTACCCAGCCCTCCACTCCGTCGGCGCTGCGCACCCGCAAAAAGCCGGGCGGCTTATTATCCAACACCTCCACGACCGCGCTTTTCATCAATCTGCGCAGAGGTTCGGCATTGGCGTTGGCGGCGCCCAGCAGGTCTACGCCTTGGTCTTGGGAGACATAAGCAAGGATTTGCGGCCAGGCCAGCACCGGCATGAACAGGATTAAAAATACGATCGCCCGCATTACTCCCCCTTTATTTTTTTGACTCGGTAAGCATAGCCCAACTTCCCGATAGCACAAGACATTTTCACATTTTTGGTCTGTTAGGATTCCGGGGTGGCCTGGCCGCTCCCGGCGTCCTGCCTGCCGTGCCGTACAGGGATGTACCAATGTCGCGGGAGGCAGGATGCCGGGAGCGACCGACATTAGTACGTCCCTGTACGTCACAACTGCTTCCATACACAGCGCCCGCCGCTCGTCTTATCTATCGCCTCCAGACGCTGCAAGTGAGCGGCGGATTCCTCGCTTGTCGCCAGCGGCACACTGAGGCGCGGGCGGTCGGCCTGCAGGCGGCGGGACGCCTGCTGCGCCTGCGTGTTGTCCGAGGCGCCGCTATCCAGTGACAGGCTGGCCTGGCCGCCGGTCATGGCCAAATAGACATCCACCAAGATTTCGGCATCGAGCAGCGCGCCGTGCAGGGTGCGTTGCGAGTTGTCCACCCCGTAACGCTTGCACAGGGCATCGAGGCTGTTTTTTTGGCCGGGATGAAGCTGACGGCCCAAGGTGAGGGTACAGAAGACCGGACAGTAGCGGCCTATCGGCCCCCTGTCTCCCCCCAGCAGCGATAACTCGCGGTTCAGGAATCCGACATCGAATGCAGCATTATGGATAATCAATTCCGCATCGCGGACAAAATCCAGAAACTCCTCCGCGACGTCGCGAAAGCGAGGCTTGTCGGCGAGAAACTCGTCGGTCAGGCCGTGCACCTCCATGGCGCCGGGATCTACGGGGCGTTCGGGATGCAGGTATTGATGATAGCGGTTACCGGTGGGGCGGCGATTGACCAGCTCGACGCAACCGATCTCGATGATCCTGTGCCCCTTCTCGGGGTCCAGACCGGTAGTTTCGGTATCCAGCACAATTTGGCGCATTACTATTTCGCTCCTTGCTTGCTCAGTTTGTCTATCGCCTGCGTGGCCAACTGGTCCGCGCGTTCGTTTTCCGGGTGGCCGGAGTGTCCCCGCACCCAGTGCCACTCCACCTCATGGGCCACCAGGGCCTGGTCCAAGCGTTCCCACAAGTCGGCGTTCTTGACTGGTTTTTTGCCTGCGGTCTTCCAGCCGCGTCGCTTCCACCCCGCCAGCCATTCCGTGATTCCCTTATGCAGATACTGGGAATCGGTCGTGACGCGCACCTTGCAGGGGCGGTGCAGCGATTCCAGCGCCTGGATGGCGGCCATCATCTCCATGCGGTTGTTGGTGGTGTGGACCTCACCGCCCGATAACAGCTTCTCATGGCCCTTGTAGCGCAACAGGGCGCCCCAGCCGCCCGGCCCGGGGTTGCCGCGGCAGGCGCCGTCACTGAAAATCTCTACGTGATCAGTCATGCTTCACATTGCTAGTGGTCGGCTCTACAACACCCGCATTAACCAGCCGTGAACGCCGCCAGCTTGGCTTGATCGGGGTCAGCGTGGTGACCCGTTTCTTGGCCACCAGGACATAGCACCCTGCCAAGCCCGGCCACCAGCGCGCGCCCACGTTTTCCATGAAGTTCAGTTTCTGCATAACGCGGACATTCTGCAAGGGGGGGCGGAAAAAGTATCCCTGCTCCTCGATAGTATCGAAGCCGAGCAACGCCAGCCAATCTTCGATGCGGGTAAGCCCACGGAAGTTTCCGCACCAGGGCGGGTAAGAGCCGCGCCGCAGGAATAAGCGCCACAAGCCCCACAAGCTCCAGGGATTAAAGCCCAGTATCACGACGTGTCCTTCGGGGATAAGCACCCGCTCGGCCTCGCGTAACACCTGGTGGGGATCGGCCTCAAATTCCAGGGTATGAGGCAACACGATGACATCTACACTGTCGGAGGCGAGCGGCAGGGCGTCGGCTCTGGCGAACAGGCACCTCCGATCCCTGGTTTCCACATCCATCCCCAATACCATGCGATGGGTAATCCTGCTGCCGGCCAGGAGATCGGCGTCGCCGATCTGGCCGACCTGCAAAAGGTGGTACCCGAACAGGTTGGAGAGTATCCCGTTGAGCCGTGTAACTTCAGCCTCAAGCAGAGTCCGCCCCAGATTGTGGCCGTACCAGGTATGCTGGCGTTGCGTTAAGAGATGGGGTTCACACTGCGTTGGCGGTTTCATGTACTCATACTATACGCGATGGCGCCCGGCTCCATGAAGGGAGGGCCGTCAGTTAAAGGTATGATAGCTTAGCCTTTGAGATGCTGAACAAGGCCTTGGATGGGCAGGCCCTAAATGAACAAATTGTGTAATAAATGTACAAAAAGATCCTGATTTAGATTAAGTCTTAATTTTTTAACTATTTGAAATAAAACATATTTAGTATTTTTAGGGTCAAAAAAGGTTGACCTGGCCGCCCCCAGCTTTTATCATGTTCGGATGAGTACACCCACTCTGACCCACGAACTGATCAAGTTTGGGGGAGTGAGCCTGCTGGCACTGGGGCTACTCGCCTGCGCGCAAACCCCTCAACGCACCGATCAATCCTCCTCCTCGCCGCCGCCCCCAGCTAACTCTTCGGCCAAGCCTTCGGATGGTATGGTTGCTGAGCGTTATTCTGTGACGATCTCTCCAACCAACCTCTGGGAGAAATTGGGCGAGAACTTTGGGCTGAGCCCTTTGACAGGCCCAGGACAGGCTTCGACCGGGTATGCCGTCTTGGGCCGAGCCGACTATACGATTTGGGACAGGATGCGGGCGGGCTTTGCACTCCCGGGGCGTCATGAGCAGCGGGTGCAGCGCGAGGCCCAGGATTTTGCTGATGACCAGGAAAGGCTGAGCGAGACGCTCACGCGAGCGGAGCCATATCTCTACTTCGTGCTCGAGGAGATCGAGAAGCGCCGGATGCCCACCGAGATCGCGCTCCTGCCCCTGATCGAAAGCGCTTATCAACCCATGGCCCAATCTGACCAGGGTGCGGCGGGGATGTGGCAGTTTATCCCCTCCACCGGCAGAAACTTCGGTCTCAAACAAACCTTCTGGTACGACGGACGGCGCGATGTTATCGCCTCGACCAACGCCGCACTGGATTATCTGCAAAAGCTCAACACCGACTTTGAGGGCGACTGGCTGCTCACCCTGGCGGCCTACAACGCGGGCGAGGGCGCGGTGCAGCGCGCCGTTAAGAAAAACCAGCGCGCCAGTAAGCCCACCGATTTCTGGTCGCTCGATTTGCCCGGGGAAACCAAGGCCTACATTCCGAGGCTGCTGGGGATCGCGGCGCTGGCCTCCGCGCCCGACGAGTTTAACGTAACCTTGAAGCCGATCTCCAACGCCCCCTATGTGGCGAGCGTAGATCTGGATTCTCCGATCAATCTCACTTTGGCCGCCAAGATGGCGGACATCTCTCAAAAGGAAATGCGTCAGCTTAACCCCGGTTTCCTGCGTGGGGCCACTGCTCCCCACGGCCCCCATCAACTGCTGCTGCCGGTAGACAAGGTGGCGGCCTTCACCGCCAAGCTCGCCGCCCTCAGTGTGGACAAACGCCTCGCCGTGCCGGGCGGGTCCGGGATCAAGGACAGAAAGCCTGTCCTGAGCAAAGCCGAAGGAAAAGATCCCGGTGGAACCGCCAAACAATCTCCTCCCTCCAAATCTCTCATCGCAGCCTCATCCTCCACTCAATCTTCCAAGCCCCTCGTCCAGTACACAGTCCGTGAGGGCGACTCGTGGGAACGCATCGCCAAGCACTTCAGGATCACCACCGCCCAGCTCCGCACCTGGAATGCGGATAAGGTCGAGTTCAAATACCTGATGCCTGGGCATAGCCTTACCGTCTACCCGAATAACGGGAGCGTAGCGAATGCCAGTATGGGTACAGAGGGATTGCGCCAATAGCAGCAGAACCGAGCTAGGGATAAATGATTTCACCTCAGAGGACGCTGAGGATACAACAAATTAAAACTCAAATCCTGCAAATTCAGCGTTAGTAATGCAAATGCCGCTCAGCGATTCAGTTATTTTTCTCTGCGCCCTCCGCGGTAAATCAAGCTTTCTTTAACATCCTTACTCATCCCACCCCTTCAATCCTCGGCACTGCATTTAGCAGCGTTCTCGTGTAGGGGTGGCTGGCATGGAGCAACACGGCCTCGGTTGGGCCGTGCTCCACGATCTTACCCTGATACATCACCGCGACCTCGTGGGCGAGGTATTCCACCACCGCAATGTTGTGTGTGATGAACAGATAGGCGATGCCGAGCCGTTCTTGCAAGGTCTTCAGCAGGTTCAGGATTTGCGCCTGCACCGAGACATCCAGCGCGCTGGTCGGTTCATCGCAGATGATAAGTTTTGGATTCACGGCGAGCGCTCGCGCAATGCAGATGCGTTGGCGCTGCCCGCCCGAGAATTCGTGCGGATAGCGGTACTTAAGTTCGGCTTCCAACCCCACCTGCTCCAACAGTTCGTCTACGCGCCGTTCGTGTTCCTCGACCGTACCGATCCTGAGCGCCTGCATGCCCTCTTTCAGAATATCGCTCACCATCATGCGCGGGTTAAGCGAGGAATAGGGGTCCTGGAAGATGATTTGAAAATTCGCGCGTTGACGGCGCAAGGCCTCGCCGCGTAAGGCGCGCAGATCGAGGCCGGCAAATCGCACGCTGCCTGCGGTCGGGGTCACCAACTGCAGTATCCCCTTGCCCACAGTGGTCTTGCCGGAACCCGACTCACCCACCAGGGCGAGGGTCTGGGCGGGTTTTATCGTGAGCGAAACGCCATCCACGGCGCGCACATAACCCGCCACACGCTGCAAGAGGCCCTTGCGGATGGGAAAATAGACTTTAAGGTCGCGGATCTCCAGCAAGGCCTGTTCCGCGCCGATTTCCTGCGACGTTACAGCCATTTCTTCGGGGGGAGGTGATAATGCAAAATCTGCTGATACCTGAGTTCCCGCATCAGCGGGCCGCGCGGCACTGTATGCGGGATCGTAGAGATGACAGAGCACCCCACGCTCGACCGAACCCGTCCAGCGCGGGATAATGTCCCGGCATGTCTGCCAGGCAAAATTGCAACGCGGGGTAAACCGGCAGCCCGTAGGGCGCTCGGCAAGCGAGGGCACCGATCCGCTAATGGCTGTGAGGCGTTTCCCGCGTTTGTTGAAACCGGGCAGTGAGTCAAACAATTTCTTCGTGTAAGGATGTTGCGGCTCGGCAAAGAATTGCGCGCGGGCGGCCAGCTCCACAACCTGACCCGCATACATGACCGCCACGCGATCGGCCATCGCTGACACCACGCCGAGATCATGGGTGATGAGCAGGATAGTCATGCCGATGTCTTTTTGCAGCTTGCGCAACAACTCCAGAATCTGTGCCTGGATGGTGACATCGAGCGCCGTTGTCGGTTCGTCGGCAATCAGTAATTCAGGCTCGCCTGCCAAAGCGATGGCAATCATCACGCGCTGTTTCATGCCGCCGGAGAGTTGATGGGGATAATCGTGGATGCGCCGCTGGGGCTCGGGGATGCCGACGGCGTCGAGCAGTTCGATGGCGCGCTGTTCGGCGCGCCTTTCCTTAAGCCCCCGGTGCACCTTGAGTGCTTCGCCGATCTGCGTACCCACGGTGAGCACCGGATTGAGACTGGTCATCGGTTCCTGAAAAATCATGGCGATGCGTCCGCCACGAACCTCGCGCATCTTGACCTCCGGGAGTCGCAAGAGGTCCCGTGACGTACAGGGACGTACTAATGTCGCAGGAGGCAGGATGCCGGGAGCGACATCGTGTAACAAGATCTGGCCACTGCTGCGCGCGGTGGGGGGCAACAGGCGCATGATGGAGAGCGCGGTAAGCGATTTTCCGCTGCCGGATTCGCCGAGCAGGGCGAACACCTCGCCGGCGGCGATGTCGATACTGATGCCATCCACGGCACGTAGTTGCCCCTGGCCGGTTTCGAACCAGGTGGTGAGATTTTTTATGCTGAGTAGTGGACTCATAATTTCCTCAGACGCGGATCAAAGGCGTCACGCACCTTGTCGGAAAACAGATTGGCGGCAAGCACCAGGATAAACATAAACACAAAGGCCGCCAGCAATGACCACCACACCATGGGTTCACGCGCCATCTCCATGCGCGCGCTGTTGATCATATTGCCCCAACTTATCATGGAGGGATCTACGCCTACGCCTACGTAAGACAGCACCGCCTCGGCCAACACCAAACCGCTGAAACTCAGCACCATGGTAATCAAAACGATGTGCATGACGTTAGGGATGAGATGACGCCAGATGACGGTGCCGTGGCTGACACCCAGGGCGATTGCAGCCTGGACATAATCCATCTCGCGCAGTTTCAGCGTCTCGCCGCGCAGCAGACGCGCCAGCCCCGTCCAATTGGTGATGCCCAGGATAATGCACAGGAATAACAGCCGCACGTCGGCGCGTAGGGCCACGGTCTCGAATTGATCGGGATGATTGGCCATATACACCTGCAACATGAGTATCGCCGCGGCGATCAGCAGCACGTCGGGGATGGAGTTGAGGGTGGTGTATATATATTGCACCACGTCATCTACCCAGCCGCGGAAGTAACCCGCCAGCACGCCCAGCATGGCAAACGGCAGTGTGACCAGAGTAGTAAGCGTGCCTATCACAAGTCCGGTGCGCATGCTCTTCAGGGTCGCATAGAACACGTCCTGCCCAACCTTGTCGGTGCCGAAGATGTGGTAATGGATGCTCAACGCTGCTGACCAAATGGCGAATAAAATGATCGCGCCGAGTGTGACCAGAATCACGCGCCAGGGGACATGGGTTTGACCGCGCACCACGTTGTTGAGCATGAGACTGAAAGAAGCTTTGGCACGCCACGTCAGCACCGTAATCCATAGCAGGGTAACCAACAACCAACCTACTCCTCCCCATACCGC
>DATMXC010000160.1:0-2567 GCA_035561915.1 Gammaproteobacteria bacterium | reverse complement strand
CTGCGCGCCTTGGGTTATCAGGTCACCTACGTGCGCAATATCACGGATATTGACGACAAGATCATCCGCCGTGCGCATGAGAATCACGAGACCATCGGCGCATTGACGGCGCGTTTCATCCAGGCCATGAACGAAGACGCCGACAGGCTGGGTGTGCTGCGGCCCGATCATGAACCGCGCGCCACCGAGCACATCGGCGAAATCGTCGCCATGATCGGCAGCCTGATGGCCAAGGACTATGCCTATCAGGCCGGGAACGGCGACGTCTATTATTCTGTGAGCCGGTTCAAGGGTTACGGAAAACTTTCGGGCAAGCATCTCGACGAACTGCGAGTCGGGGCGCGCGTCGAGATGGACGAGTCCAAGAGAGAGCCGCTGGATTTTGTGTTATGGAAGGCCGCTAAACCGGACGAGCCGAGTTGGGATTCGCCGTGGGGCAAGGGCCGGCCGGGCTGGCATATCGAGTGCTCGGCGATGTCTACGCATTGTCTCGGCGAGCACTTCGACATCCACGGCGGCGGCATGGATCTGCAATTTCCGCATCACGAAAATGAGATCGCCCAATCCGAGGCCGCCACCGGCCAGACGTTTGTCAACATCTGGATGCACAACGGTTTTGTGCGCGTGGCGGATGAAAAGATGTCCAAGTCACTCGGCAATTTTTTTACGGTGCGCGAGGTGCTCGCACGCTATCGCCCTGAAGAGATCCGCTATTTCATACTGGCTAGCCACTACCGCAGTCCGCTCAGCTACTCCGAAGAAAATTTGCAGCTCGCCCGCAGCGAGTTGACACGCTTTTATACCGCCCTGCGCGGATTGCCTTCGATGGGCGAGGAGAAAGGGGTAAAGGGTGAGGGGCTGGGAGTGAGGAGTAATACCTCACCCCTCACGCCTTACGCCTCACGTTTTTTTTCCGCCATGGATGATGACTTCAATACACGTGAGGCGATAGCGGTATTATTCGACATGGTGCGCGAAATCAACAGTCATAAGTCGCACGAAGACATCGCCAAGGCGGCGCCGCTCGCGGCCCAACTCAGAAAGCTGGCGGGTATCATAGGTTTGTTGCAGGGAGATCCCGAGGCCTATCTGCAAGGGACCGCAGATAGGTTTACCGCAGTGGTACATGTCGCTACAGGAGCATTAGTAGGAGGTGGGGCAAACCTTAAGGGAACCGCCGAGAAGGTCATCAATGTTGAAGAAATGATCGCACAACGCAATGCCGCGCGCGAGGCAAAGAATTGGGCGGAGTCTGACCGGATTCGGGATCTGCTCAAGGCCAACCGGATCATCCTCGAAGATGGGGCGCACGGCACTACCTGGCGCCGCGAGTAAAGGGACATTATGGACATATCCACAAATAGTTCCCCTGTGTCTCTTGCGCTAAAAAGCTTCACCGCGGAGGGCGCGGAGGAGAAACAAACCCTTCTTGAGGGTACTCCTCTGCGTCCTCTGCGGTAAATTATTTATGGATAAGTTCTAAATTTAATAGCACGGTGATGCCGCTAAAAATTTTTGGACTATTGATCGGCGTTTTCGCAGTTTCGTGGCTGCTCACCGGGCTGATCCGGCGCTACGCCCTCGACTACGCCTTGCTGGATCACCCCAATGCGCGCAGTTCCCATACGCATCCGACCCCGACCGGCGGAGGGGCGGCGATTGCCCTCAGTTTTTTTCTGGCCATTGGAGCATTGCACTATTGGGGACTGCTCAATGGGGATGTGAGTCGGGCGCTGCTCGGCGGCGGCGTGTTGGTTGCCTTCATCGGCGCTTGGGATGACATCACTCCCATCGTCGCAAAGTGGCGGCTGCTGACGCACCTGCTGGCCGCCCTTTGGGCGGTGTACTGCATCGGCGCACCCGCCAGCCTCAATGTAGGTATCTATACTCTCGAACTCGGCTGGACCGCCTACCCGTTATGGGTGCTGGCCGTGATGTGGTTGACTAATCTCTACAACTTTATGGACGGGATTGACGGCCTCGCCGGTGCGCAGGCGATCACCGCGGGCCTGGCCGGCGGGATTTTGTTGTGGTGGCTCAATGCGCCGGGATTGGCGGGGGCGAGCCTCGCGCTGGCCGCCGCAAGCGGCGGTTTTTTAATCTGGAACTGGCCCCGCGCGCGGATTTTCATGGGCGATGCAGGCAGCGGCATGCTGGGTTTCAGCTTCGCGGTGCTTGCCTTGGCCGGTGAGCAGAACCAAGCCATGCCGGCCGCCGTATGGATGATCCTGCTAGCCTTATTTATACTGGACGCAAGCTACACCTTACTCGCCCGCCTGCTGCGGGGCGAGGCGTGGTATCATGCACACCGCAGCCATGCCTATCAGCGCCTGGTGCAGGCGGGCATCCCCCATAGTCGCGTGACCTTATGGGCCCTGCTTATTAATGTAGTTGTATTATGGCCCGCCACGGGCATAATATGGGCTTATCCGGGCATACTGCCCTGGATGCTGGCAGTGGTGGCAATAGCCGGTTGGCTGTTATGGTGGGGTGTGCGAAGCAAATTCTCAAATCCATAGAGAGGGTCAAGCAGTCAAAAAGTGGCCGCGCAATACCAACCCAACAAA
>DATMXC010000159.1:0-17032 GCA_035561915.1 Gammaproteobacteria bacterium | reverse complement strand
GGCCGCCCGAGGTGTTGAGCGGCTGGATGGAGCTCGTGACCATCGCCCGCGCCACAGGCAAAGACCCGGTTCAGTATAAGACCCAGGTCGCGGATTGGCGGCATCGCTATCGCCAGCATCCCGCGTCGGAAGAGACGCTGCACTATCTTGCTACCATCACGGCGGCGCCTGTGCCTGGTCTAACTGGTGGTGAACCTGCTGCGGGAGTAATGTCTACAACGGCGCCGCTCACGACTATGATAGGGAGCCCAGGCCGGATAGCCTTATTATTACCTATCAGCGGTCCCCTCGCAGGGCCTGGAAATGCCGTGCGCGAGGGGGTACTCGCCGCCGCGCGTGCGCAGGCGGGCGGAGACAATCCTGCCGTCACGGTCTATGATGTCGGCGCGGCCAATGCCCAGGAACGCGCTACGAAAGTATTGGAGATGTATCAACAGGCGTTGCAGGAGGGCGCGGGCGCGGTGCTCGGCCCGCTCGAGAAGGACGGCGTCAAGAGCCTATACAGTCTCGGGACCTTGCCCGTGCCCACTCTCACCTTGAACTACGGCGATGAAAGTGACGCCGCACCCATCAATCTCTATCAATTCGGCCTCGCCCCCGAAGACGAGGCCCGTCAGGCGGCCGAGCGTGCCTGGCTGGAGGGTCACAGTCAGGCGCTGGTGCTCACCCCCAACGGAGAATGGGGCGACAGGATCGCCAATGCCTTCAGGGCGCAACTTGAGCAGCGCGGCGGCATCGTCGTGGATCAGGAGAGCTACCCCCCCGAGGGGGTGGATTTCTCCGCCGAGGTGCGCAGGTTGCTCAAATACTCCGACGCGGGCGAAAAGAAAAATAAAAAAATTCGTCCACAGCGTCGTCAGGATGCTGACTTCATCTTCCTCGCGGCGCAGCCGAGACAGGCGCGCACGATTCGCCCGTTGATACAGTTTTTTTATGCCTCCGAATTGCCGGTGTACGCGACGTCGCATGTCTACAGTGCCAACCCGTCGCCGGTCGCGGACCAGGATCTCGAAGGTCTCATGTTTGCGGACATGCCCTGGGTGCTGATGGACAATACCCCTCAGCAGGTCTTGCGTGGCACGCTGGCCGGCCAGTCGCCCGCCGCCTTCGCGCAATACAAACGGCTCTATGCGCTCGGCGTGGATGCGTATCATCTTTTGGCGCAGCTCGACCGTCTGCGCGGCTCGCCCGAGGATCATTTTGAGGGCGAGACCGGTGGCCTGACGCTGGACACTGCCAACCGTATCCACCGGCATCTGGTATGGGCGCGTTTTGTCAACGGTGTGCCTCAGCCGCTCGAGGGCGCGCGTTGAGCGAGGCTACGGCCAAACAGTTGCTCGGACAACAGGCCGAAGACCTCGCCTGCTGCTATCTGCAGGCGCAAGGTCTGCAATTGTTGGAACGAAATTACCGCTGCAAGCGCGGCGAGTTGGACCTCATCATGAAACACAAGGACAGCATCGTGTTTGTCGAGGTGCGTTACCGCAATACCCAGCGCTACGGCGGCGGCATGGAGAGCGTGGACAGGCACAAACAGTCCAGACTGATCGCCTGTGCGCAACACTATCTGCAATACCACAAGCTGGGCGCGACCATCCCCTGCCGCTTTGACGTAGTCGCCGTGCTAACCGCTGCGGGTGAGGATAAAGCGGAATGGGTAAAAGACGCCTTTCAGGCTTGAAGGCAGGGGCTAGGGGCTAGAGAGAGGTACTGATGGATTTAGAAAAACGCATTACGCACATTTTTAACGAGAGCATCCAGGTCAAGCAACAGGCCATGGATGCGCTCGCCCCCGTGATCGTCAGGGCGGCCGGGCGTCTCATCGAATGTTTCCTCAGCGAACACAAAGTGCTGAGCTGTGGTAACGGAGGATCGGCGGGCGACGCGCAACATTTTTCCTCCGAGATGTTGAATCGCTTCGAGCGAGAGCGGCCCGGCCTCCCCGCCATCGCGCTCACCACCGACACCTCGACGCTCACCTCCATCGCCAACGATTACCATTATGCCGAGGTCTTTTCCAAGCAGATCCGCGCGCTCGGCCAGCCGGGTGATATACTGCTTGCCATCAGCACCAGCGGCAACTCGGCCAATGTTCTGAATGCCATAGACGCCGCTCACCAGCGCGGCATGCCGGTCATCGCCCTCACCGGCCGCGACGGCGGCGAGGCGGCGGCCATGCTATCCGGGCAGGATGTCGAGATCCGTGTCCCGGCCTCCTCGACCGCACGCATCCAGGAGGTCCACCTGCTCATCATCCATTGCCTATGCGACCTTATTGATTATCAGTTGATTGGAAAGGAGACCTAAATTCATGAACTCTAAATTTTCTTTACTAGTAGCAGTGGCGTTGTCGGCGGCCTTATTGCAGGGTTGCGCGGCAGTAGTGGTCGGCGGCGCCGCCACCGGCGTAGCGGTCGCGCATGACCGGCGCACCGCGGGCACTGTTGTGGATGATCAAACCATCGAAGTGAAGGCTGCCGGGGAGCTCAATGCGGACAAAGAGATTCGCGACCAGACTCACCTCAATGTCACCAGCTACAACAATGTCGTGCTGATGACCGGCGAGACGTCCACCCAGCAACTGGGTCAGCGCGCCTATCAAATCGTGAGCGGGCTCGACAAGGTCAAAAAGGTGCATAACGAGACCGTCGTCGCGGCGCCCAGTTCATTCGGCTCGCGCAGCAATGACACCCTGCTGACCACCAAGGTCAAGGCGCGCATGATCGCCACCAAGGGCTTTGATTCCACGCTGGTGAAGGTTGTGTCGGAGCGCGGGACTGTTTACCTGATGGGTCTGGTATACCGTCACGAGGCCGACCTGGCGACGGCTATCACCCGCCAGACCGAGGGCGTACAACGCGTCGTCAAGCTGTTTGAATATCTGGAGTAGAGCCGAATTTGTTCGACCAGCTACGAATTTGTCGCACCTACTTAGGGTGCTCTTCAGCTACGACCAGACTAATGGCCGGGTCAGCCTCGCCCTCGATCCCGAAGGCCACCTCACCCGCTACGGCTACAGCGCTACTGGGCAATTACAAACCCTCACCGACGCCCTCGACCAGGTCACCCGCCTCGACTACAGCCTGGACGGCGACCTCAGCACCCTCAGCGACGCCCTCGGCCACAGCCAGCACTTCAGCCAAGACCCCGTCGGCCGCAACACCGAGACCAGTGACCCACTAGGCTACGTCAGCAAGACCGACTACAGCAGCCTCGACCAGATCACCCGCCTCACCGATGCCCTGGGCGGCATCACCCGCTTCAGCTACAGCCCCGCGCGTGATCTTACCGAAGTCAACAACCCCCTCAACAACACGATTGAGCGCTACCAGTACGACCCCCAGCATCGCCTCACCCAGCAGACCGACGCCACTCTCAAGAGCAGCGCCTACCAGTATGACGGCAACGGCAACCTCACCCAGCAGACCGACCGCCGCGGCCAGGTTACCCACTACCAGTACGACGCAAAAAACCGGCCCCTACGTATCCGCTATGCCGACGGTAGCCAACAGACCCTGGCCTACGACGCCGCCGGCCGGTTGATCTCCGTCCAGGAAGGCAGCAGCACCTTAAGCTACACCTATGACAGCCTAGACCGGCTCACCGCAGTCAGCCATAGCGCCCCCAGCGGCAACTACACGATCGCCTACAGCTACGACGCCCTGGATCGCAGAATCAGCCGCAGCCTCACCGTCAACGGGGGTGCGCCCGACCTCACTACCTACAGCTACGACAAGGCCAGCCGCCTCACCGGCATCACTTACAAAAACCAGACTACCCAATACCAGTGGGACGACGCCAACCGCTTAACCAAAAAGACCCTGCCCAACGGCATCAGCCAAACCTATGCCTATGACGCGGCTAACCGGCTGACCCAACTGACCTACCAGAAACCCGACTACAGCGTCATAGACACCCTAAACTGAAAAGGGTCACATCTTGTAATATAACATTTTTATGTTAAACTTACCGTTATGACCCGTCCACTTCGCATCGAATTCCCTGGCGCCATTTACCACGTTACCTCACGCGGCAACGCTCGGCGCAAGATATTTCTGGACGATGAAGATCGCACAGCCTTCCTCGCTACGCTGGCTTGGGTAGTGGGTCGTTTTGGATGGATATGCCATGCCTACTGCCTCATGGACAACCACTTTCATCTGATTATTGAAACGCCTGATGCCAACCTTTCGCGCGGGATGCGTCAGTTGAACGGCGTTTATACGCAGCGGTTCAATCGCTGCCACCGCAAAGTGGGGCATTTGTTTCAGGGGCGATTCAAAAGCATTCTGGTGGAGCGCGACAGTTACCTGCTGGAACTGGCGCGCTATGTTGTACTTAATCCGCTACGAGCGAAAATGTGTAAGGCGCTGCAAGACTATACATGGAGCAGCTATCGACCCACTCTGGGACTCGATCCCGTTCCGCCCGGCCTGAGCGTTACTTGGCTGCTCGGACAGTTCGCCAAAACCAAGTCAGTGGCTCGCCAGCGCTATGCGGCATTTGTCCATGACGGGATAGGGCATCCCTCCCCATGGCAAGCCCTGAAAGGCCAAGTACTGCTGGGCAGCCCAGCATTTGTCGAGAAAGTGACCCCCCAACTGAAAGCCCGCGAGAGCGTGGCCGAGATTCCCAAACGGCAGCGCCGAGTTCACCGGCCTGCGCTGAAAGCGGTGTTGGCCGGTGTAAAATCCAAACAGGATCGCAATCGAGCTATGGCGAGTGCGTATTTGGAGCATGGCTATACTCTAGCGGAGATTGCGCACGAAGTCGGGCTACACTACGCATCGATAAGCCGAATTGTAAAAGCCAAGGAGAAAGTATCATAATACAAGATATGACCCTTTTACTCTCTCGGCCTCAACAAGGGGTTAGATTGCATTCTTAAGGAATGAGCCACGATATCAACCCTCCAGTGCTGAGCGAAGCCCACGCCACGTTCATTCAATATCGTGTGACGATGAATGTCGCCGCTCGTGATGCGTCGCTCATCACCACCATTACACGAGCATTAGGGTGCCGTGTGTCGGACGACCGGCGCCGGGTTACGGTGTTTCTTCCGGCGGAACGATGCGGGACCTTGCTCGATAATCTGCGCGCCAACGGTGCAATTGCAGTGGTGGCCGTGAGACCCAGCACGCACGAATCCATCCAACTCAAAGGCACGGACGCCGTGATCGGTCCTTTGCAAGAGGGCGATGACGCGCTCATGACGGCCCATTTAGATCAATTTGTGGCGGATTTGGGCAGCATCGGATACAGCGAGGCTTTCGCGCGTAGGGTGATCCCCGATCGCTCGGGTGAAATCGTGGCTGTGGCCTTTACCCCACTCGCTGTTTTTCAACAAACCCCCGGGCCGGACGCTGGGCGGCGCCTTGAATCCCCTACGTCATGACACCCACGCTCGACACGATTCGCAACTGTTTGGACGGCGCTATCCCGGCGACCATCGCCACCTGCGCGCCCGACGGCATACCGAACGTGGCTTATCTCTCTCACGTGCATTACATAGACAATCAGCATGTTGCGCTCTCATTCCAGTTTTTCAGTAAAACGCGCGAAAATGTTCTGGCGAACCCCTACGCCGCCGTCCAGGTGGTTGATCCGGACACCGCCGCGCATTACCGCCTGGCCTTGCACTATTTACGCACGGAAGCCGAGGGCCCGCTGTTCGAGAATATGAAAGCCAAGCTGGCCGGCATCGCCTCGCATACCGGCATGAGCAAGGTCTTCAAGCTGCGCGGCTCCGATGTATACGCGGTGCTGGCGATCGAGAAAGTGCCGGGGGTTACGCTGCCGCCGCCGCTGCGGCGCAATCATCTTGCGGCGTTGCGCGCCGCCTCGCAACGTATTGCGCGCTGCGCTGATCTTTCCTCGCTGCTGGATGAGACTCTGCTGACGCTGGAGCAACAGTTCGATATTCACCATATGATGCTGTTGTTTCTCAATGAATCCGGTGACAGACTATACACCGTCGCCAGCCGCGGTTACGAACACTCCGGCGTCGGCTCGGAGATCCGGCTGGGCGAAGGCATCATCGGCGTAGCCGCCCGCGAGCGTACGCCTATACGCATCACCCACATGGCCAATGAATATCTTTATAGTCAGGCGGCGCGGCATGGCGTGGCGCCATGCGATCTGGAAAAGGAGATCCCGCTTCCCGGCATTCCGCAATCGCGCAGCCAGTTGGCGGTCCCCGTGCAACTACATGGGCAATTGCGCGGCGTGCTTTACGTTGAAAGCCCGCAAGATCAGCGCTTCTCCTATGAAGACGAAGACGCGCTCGTTACCATCGCCGACCACTTGGCCCTGACGATTCAATTCTGCGGCCAGGCGGCGGAAAATGACGGTGGAGGCCCGGCGGCCGCGCAGGCGGATGCCGTTAGTGGAAAGACCGCGATTATCCGTCATTATGCCGCCGACGACAGCGTGTTCATCGGCGGCGATTACTTGATTAAGGGCGTGGCCGGCGCGATCTTGTGGAAATTGCTGCACGAGCATACGCAGCAAGGCCGCACGGAATTCACCAACCGCGAATTGCGTCTGGACCCCACACTACATCTGCCGGACATCGGTGAAAATCTTGAAGCACGTCTGATACTTCTGCAAAAACGCCTGGTCGAGCGCTGCCCGTTTCTGCGCCTCGAAAAAACCGGCCGCGGTCGCTTCCGCCTGCGCATTACGCAGCCCGTGCAATTGGCGGAAGCGACTTGATAAGGCTTACCTGGACGCGTGTTGCTGCGGCGGATTTTTCGGGAAAAACTCGATATAGGGCGTCGCCGCTGGTTGCCCCGGCGGGACATAGGCCGGGGCCGGCTTGCCCTTGGGACCGAGACTGCGGATAAAATGGTATATGGACTTCAAGTCATAGTCGGTCATGTCCCGCAACATGAACCACGGCATCGGCGGGCGCCGCGCGGAACGCGCCTGCCCCATCCATTGATCTTTGGTCAAATTCTGCATCTTCAGCCGTAAATTGGCGGGATAAGTCGTCCCCCAGGGCCCCTGGAATCCGACCGGATTGCCCGTAACCCAATCTTGCTGGGGAATATTGCCGGCCTGCTCGGGATATCCGGGTGTATGGCAATCGTTACACCCGCTGGTCATGAGTATATAGCGGCCGCGCTCCAGCATTTTGGCATCGGGATTTTGATCGGCCACCGTGGATCCAGCGGTGATCGAGAGGGCGGAAAACAATAACGCATTAAAAAATATCGTGGCTTTCATGGCTCGCTCCTAAGTTAGTGGGATTAAAGCATCCGGCGGCGTGCAATCTGCATGAAGTGTGACGCCGGAGCCTTGAAACCATCGTAGCCAAGGCGCTAAATGATTGTTGCTAAATGTTTAGTAAGAAATTACTAAAACTTTCTTAACCGTCTCGCAGACAGTGATATATAACGGTTTTGAGCTTTAATGTTCAGCCATGCCCGTCCGCCAGGAGTCGAGTTTGCAGATGCGGCTTATCACGGCCGCTCGCAGGCTAACACCTGCTTGTGATTAACGATTAAATGAATTTATTGCTAATTGCTCCGAGCACAGATCCTAAAATGGAAGTACTCAAGGCGCGTCTCAAGACGACATGGAGGTCCTGTGACTCAGGGTTTTTCGCCAAGTATTTGGAGCCGGGCGCCTTACGAGTTCCCCGCACGCCAAGGCCGAGGCCGTAGAAGTTCGATTCGACGGGGTGATGCGAACAAAGTGAAAAGGGTCACAGAGTGAAAAGCATGAAAAAAAGCATGAAAAGAGTCAAGGTGATCCTTTTGCCGTGTGCAGGCGAGATTGCACGTCAGACCGAGGGCGTGCAGAAAGTAGTAAAATTGTTTGAGTATCAGAGGTAGAGCCGAATATATTCGGCCACGGCAAACACTCTGGAGGTAAGATAGTCATACGATGAACTTCTCGTGCCTTCTCTTAAATCTTAAATACGGCATGTCGCCGTAGCCTAAATTGTCTCAGTGCAAAGGAGGTCCGTCATGAAGCTTGTATTGATCGCCGCGACGGCCGCTCTAGCCGCAAGTCTGCTGGCCCGGACCGCCGTCGCACAGCCCTTCGATGCAGCAGCGGAGGCTAAATGGTCGAAGGTCGAGATCGTCCATTTCGAGGTCGTGGGCGAAATCGCCGACAAGCATGTTCAGATACCACCCGTCGACGCCGACCTCTACGCCGACGTTGTCGACCGCGTGACGCTATCGTTCGACTGGAACCGTAAGAAGAACATCTTCGTCGGCACCCCGAAATTCCAGAACTATCCAGGCAAGGTGTCGAGTCTATTTGGCATGGAGCGCGGATGCCCGACCGGCAAACTCAACGGCCCTTATGAGCATTTCGACATCGTCGAGATCAAGCAAAGCGCGCCCGGCGAGGCCCCCGAACTCGTCGGCAAACGCAATCACCCCGAAACGATGGTCGCCGAGTCCTGTGGTTCGCACCTGCGCCTCTACAAAGGCGCGGTCAGCTCGGTGTCGGTTTATATCGGCCCGCCCGATCCGCAGATGTTCGCCATGGCCGAAATGATCCCAGCGGACAGCCCGATCAAAGTCTCAGCCGACGGCAAGTCGATCGTGATGACGGCCCTCAACGACAATTGGGTATGGACCTACACGCCGACGGCAAAATAGCGGAAGCCTTGGGTCTAGATTCAGAAGTCAGCAGAAGTCAGGGTCACCAGAGTGAGTGCACCACACGGGGTAGGCCAGGAGCAGCGTTATTTGACCAGTGTGAGCTTGGGCTTTCCGGGCTTGACGGCGTTGGGTTTGGGAGGTGTGCCGCTCTCGAGTTCATTAAAGACCATGCCCTGACCATTCTCGCGGGCGTAGATCGCCAGCACGGCGGAGATCGGTATGCTGACGTGTGTGGCTGCCCCGCCGAAACGGGCGTTGAACTCGATCAGCTCATTGCCGATTTCCAGATTATGAGCGGCGGAAAGGCTGGTGTTGAGGATGATCTTGCCGTTCTGCACGTACTTGACAGGTACATTCACCTCCGGCCCGGTCACGTTGACGAGCAGGTGAGGGGCAAGTCCGTTGTCCACGATCCAGGTGTGGATCGCACGGATCAGGTAGGGGCGGCTGGAGGTCATCTCCATATTGATAGGAGGGCTATTCATCGTCTTTCCCAATAGCTGAACACTGGGGTGCTATTTTACACGACTTTCCGTTTTTCAGCAGGCTGTTAGGCTCGCATCTCCCGCTCGGCCTCCGTAAGGCTGGCCCGGAAGCCCTCGCGGGCGAACAGCCGCGCCGAATATTTGGCGATGTGCTTAGCCTGGGGCGGCAATTCGACCCCTAGATGCGGTAAGCGCCACAGGATCGGCCCTATAACGCAGTCCACCAGCGACAACTCATCGCTCATGAAGAAGGTCTTTTGCCCGAACAGCGGATCGCTGGCGGTCAGGCTGTCCCGCAGGGCCTTGCGGGCCTTGCTGAGGCGGTGATTGTCCGGATTTTCCAGTTCTTCGACGGCGCTGTACCAATCCTGTTCGATACGGTACATCATGAGCCGCGCCCGCGCCCTCGACACCGGGTCCACCGGCATCAGCGGCGGATGCGGAAAGCGCTCATCCAGATATTCCATGATGATGAGCGAATTATAAAGCACCAGATCGCGGTCTACGAGGGTAGGCAAGGTATGGTAGGGATTTAGGTCTATTACGTCTTCAGGCAGGTGTTCGGGATCTACGTGGATAATATCCACCGCGATATTTTTTTCGGCGAGCGCAAAGCGGGTGCGGTGGCTGAAGGGACAAACCGGGCCGGAATAGAGAGTCATGACCGATCTTCTATTGATAATTAACGACATAAGATCTCCCTGATATGTTTTGTGAGATAACTGTTTTATGGGCTTAAGTCATTGACTCTTTTGGGATAACTGATGAAATGTTATGGCCACCCTGTCGCGAGTATACCTTAGATGACGCGGTGTCAATGTAGTGAGAGCCATATTTTTGATGAGGCTTGTAATAGTATTGACATCACTCTTTACGTTGATTTACGATTTGAAGTTCGACAATGATCTACTCGTTTAGGGGAGCTTTGCTTTTGAGTATTGTGTAGGCTGAGTTGGGCGCCCACCCTGTCGCTCCCTGTTGTGATGAGTGTTTTAAGGATGCGTTTTTTGCAAATGCCGACGCGGTAGCCGTAGTCGTCGAGGCATATTCTGCAAACAATTCCCCGGGTGAGTCACTTAAGCCGACATAATCGTTAAAGGTTAGGCCGTGCTATTGCCGCGCGCCTCGGGTTTTGCGGGTTAGCGAGGCATCGTCGGCCTGTTTCACGTGTGTTCGCTTGGTCCTCAAGGGGGCGTAAGAGGGTCAGCGGGCGTTTTGAAATGTGCGTGTTTTCCAGACAGCGGAACTAACAAGATGAAAGACTTACTTCGGCGTTGGTTATTGACCTTCCTGTGTGTCGGCGGCTTCCTGATCGGGACGAGCGCTGCCGCGTCGGAAGCCCCCACTATTAAATATCCTGTCCCCCCGCCGGGCGACTACAACGGTGACGTGGTCGAACAGCCCATCGAGTTCCCGCACGACATCCATACTAAGGTCAACAAGATCAACTGCCTTTATTGCCATACCTATGGCCGCCGCAGCAAGGTCGCCGGCATTCCCCCAACCAGCAAGTGCATGGGCTGTCATCGCGTGATCGCCACCGACAAGCCGCGCATCCAGAAGCTCACCGAGTATTGGGAAAAACGCCAATCCATCCCCTGGAAGAAGGTGCACGACGTGCCCGATTTCGTTCATTTCACCCACGAAAGGCACCTCAAGAAATTCATCTTTGATAACGAGGATCTGGTGCAGAATCTCTCCGTGGACACTGTCGCGCCGGTGTGTGCCGCTTGTCATGGCGATCTCAGGGAGATGACGGTGGCGCGCAAGGTAAAGCCGATGACCATGGGCTGGTGTGTCGCGTGCCATGAAGCCAACGGCGGACCCGGCGACTGTTGGAAGTGTCATAAATAATCAGCCTATAACCAGAAAACAGATACGGACGGTTACCTATGAGTGGTAATGAATTAAACCGCAGGGGATTCCTTAAATTGATGGGCTGGAGCGCGGCGGGCGCGGGTCTTGCCGGTTGCGACCTCCCTTCCACCGTGACCCTGGAGCAGGGTAAGGAAACGGTGCTGTCCTACCTTTCCCCCGAGGAATACGTCATACCGGGCATCGGCGTATGGTATGCCTCTACCTGCATGCAGTGCGCGGCCTTCTGCGGCATTCACGGCCGGGTGCGTGAGGGACATGCCCTGAAACTCGAAGGCAATCCCGATTCGCCGCTGAACCGCGGCAAGCTGTGCCAGATGGGTCAGGCCGGTATACAGGGCCACTACAACCCGGACCGCATTACTCAGCCGCTGCTGCGTAAGGACGGCAAGCTCACTCCGATAGGCTGGGATGAAGCCTGGAGCCTGATCGGTCAGAAAATCTCCAATGCGCCCGGCGAACGCTTCGCTTGGGTCACCGGCACGGTCAGTGGTCATCAAGCGGTGTTGCTCGCCGCCCATACCGAGGCCATGGGCTCTAAAAATCATTTTGCAGTCGAGGTGATCGGCCCGCACGTGGGCCGCGCCGTGAATCAGGACATGCTGGGCGAGGCGATGCCGCGCCTGGTTCTCGACAAGGCCAAGCTCATCCTCTCGTTGGGCGCCGATTTTCTGGGCACCTGGGTGTCGCCCACCCATTTCGCTACCGAGTACGCCAAGTTCCGTTCCGGCTCGCGCGGCATGCTCGTCCAAGTCGAACCGAAGATGACACTTACCGGCGGAAACGCCGATATGTGGGTGCCCATCCGGCCGGGTACCGAAGGCGTGCTGGCACTCGCCATCGCTAACGTATTGATGAAGGGCGGCGCCAAGGTCCCCGAGGCCGCTATTGCCGCGGTATCGGCGTATGAACCCGCCAAGGCGGCCGAGGTCACCGGCGTCTCCGCCGAGCGCATCGAAAAAATTGCCGCGCTGCTCAAAGAGCACAGCCCAAGTCTGGTGCTGGCCGGCGCGCCGGTGGAGGGCCATGCCCACGGCTATCAGGCCGCCGCCGCCGTGCAGTTGTTGAATATCATGCTGGGCAATGTCGGCCAAACCATCGTTTCGGCGGGTGGTTTCCCCTTCCCGCAACTGGCGGCGAAGAGCGGCAGCACGCGGGATCTCATCGCCTTTGCCGACGCCGCCAAGAATCAAAAGCTGGACGTTGCGTTTTTCTACGGCGCCAATCCCGTTTACAGCGCCCCGCACTTCCTGGCGCTCCCTGAGGCCCTGCAAAAGATTCCGTTCAAGGTCGCCTTCGCCCAGTTCCCCGACGAAACCGCCGAGGCGGCCGATCTGGTCATCCCGCTGGCGTCATATCTGGAAGATTGGGGCACGCACGTGGCGGCCTACCAGCCGGAAGAGGCCGGCATCACGGTGCAGCAACCGCTGATGGAGCGCATGTACAACGACACCATCGGCTTCGGCGATGCGCTGCTCAAACTCCTGAAGCTGGGCAAGTCCGAACAGTATGCCGCCTGGGAAGACTACTACGCCTACCTGCGCAACGCCGTGGCCACGCTGCCCGCCGAGTACAAGGCCGGGGCCGCGAACGACAACGCATTCTGGGATCAGACCCTGCAAAAGGGCGTGCTGAAGGTGGCCGCCGCCGCGCAAGAGCTGAAGCCGCAGGTACCCGAGATCAAACTGCCCGACGTGCAGCCCAATGAAGGCTATCCACTCTACCTGGTGCCATCCACCCAATTGGGACTGTGGGACGGCCGGCATGCCAACCTGCCCTGGCTGCAAGAGGCGCCAGATCAGATCAGCAAGGTGGTGTGGGATTCCTGGGCGGAGATCCATCCCGCCACGGCGGCCAAGCTCGGCATCAAGGAAGACGACATCATCGAGATCGCCTCGGAGCAGGGTTCGATCAAGGTCAAGGCCTATCTGTTCAAGGGCGTGCACCAGGACGTGGTTGCCGTGCCGATGGGTCAGGGCCACGAGGCCTACGGTCGCTACGCCAAGAACCGGGGTGTGAACGTGCTGAAGATCCTCGATCCGGTCATCGACGCCAAGACCCGCGAGCTTGCGCTGTATGGCACGCGTGTCAAGCTGGCTAACACGGGCAAAAATGAACCTCTGGTCATCGAGGGCCGCGGCAACAACAGTCAACGCGGCCGCAAGCTGGTGGTGACCATTTCCGCAGATCAGTTCCGCAAGACGGAAGGAGCTTAAACCATGTCGTCGCTACAGAATCTGATAGACAACTGGTCGCAATACCGCAAGGGCATTGAACAGGGTGGCTTTCACCACTACGAGCACCGCTGGGGCATGGCGATAGACCTCAACGCCTGCATCGGTTGCAACGCCTGCTCGACCGCCTGTTATGCGGAAAACAACCTGGCCGTGGTCGGGCCGGAGCGTTTCGCGCAGGGCCACTTCATGCACTGGTTGCGCGTCGAGCGATATTGGGATCAGCCCGACAAGGAATTCCCGGAGCAGGGCGCGAGCTTCCTGCCCATGATGTGCCAGCAGTGCGGCGCGGCGCCGTGCGAACCGGTGTGTCCCGTGGTAGCGACGTACCACACGCCCGACGGTCTCAACGCACAGGTCTACAACCGCTGCATCGGTTCGCGCTACTGCAACAACAACTGTCCCTATCGTGTGCGCTATTTCAATTTCTGGTCGTACTACGAGACTTCCTGGCCTGAGCCGCTCAACATGCAGCTCAACCCCGACCTCACGGTGCGCGACAAAGGCGTGATGGAAAAGTGCACCTTCTGCGTGCAGCGCATCCGCACCGCCAAGGACAAGGCCAAGATGGAGAACCGCAAGGTCAAGGACGGCGAGTTCACCACCGCCTGCGCGCAGGCCTGTCCCACCAATGCCATCCACTTCGGCGATCTGATGGACCCGGAGAGTCAGGTGACGAAGCTATGGGCCACGCATCAGGTCTCGCGGGTGGACGAGCAGGGCCGTCCGCGCCACGAGCAGGACAAAAAGAATCCCGATCTGCGCGGTTACCGCGTGCTGGAAGAACTCAACACGGACCCGTCGGTGATGTATCTCGAACGGGTACGCGAGACCTTGGCGTAACGCCATCGTGAAGGTAGAGGCCGGTATGAAAGATATAGCGATACACTCCCAAGAAAAAGACATCCGCGAAGATCTGCCGTGGAAACAAATCAATACGGATATCCTGCGTTCCCTGGACAACCCGCGCCGGGGTTATTGGTATTCCATCATCGTCTGCCTGGTGCTGCTCGCCATCGGCTTCACCGCCGAGGTGATTCAGTATCAGACCGGCATGGGCATGTCCAAGAACCACCCGCACATGTGGAATCTGTACATCGCCACCTTCATCTTCTGGATCGGCATGAGCCACTCCGGCACGCTGCTCTCTGCGATTCTGCACATCGTACACGCCGACTGGCGCAAACCGATCTATCGTTTCGCCGAGGCCATGACCACCTTCTCGCTGATGACGGCCTTGCTGTTTCCGGTGATTCACTTGGGAAGGCTTTGGAATTTTTATTGGGTCGTGCCTTATATCCCGTCGCGCGGCACCTGGCCGAATTTCCGCTCCCCGCTGTCGTGGGATGGCTTTGCGATCATGACGTATCTCACCTCTTCGGCGCTGTTTTTGTACATCGGCATGTTGCCGGACTTGGCGATCGCGCGCGACAACACCACCGGCTGGCGCAAGCAGCTCTATAGCACGCTGTCGCTCGGCTGGTGCGGCAACGACCGGCAGTGGCGCGTGTTCCGCAAGGCCTACATGCTGATGGCGATCTTTTTGATTCCGCTGGCCGTCTCGGTGCACTCCATCGTGTCGTCTGACTTCGCCATGTCCATCAATCCCGGCTGGCATGTGACCACCTTCCCGCCTTATTTCGTGGCCGGCGCGCTGTACTCCGGCTGCGCGGCGATCATCACGCTGTTCATCCTGCTGCGCTATTACTTCCGCTGGGAAGAGTACATGACGCTACCTATCCTGGAGAAGATCTGCAAGCTCACTTTTGCCATCGCCATGATGTGGACGTATTTGAATCTGGTCGAGTTCGCCTCAGTGTGGTACGGCCATGACGTGTACGGAAAAGAGGTGTTGTGGGGCAAGATGACGGGGGCCTATGCGCCGGCCTTCTGGAGCATGATGTTCTTCGGCTCGGTGTTGCCGTTCGCGCTCGCCTTCCGCTCGCTGCGCCGCCACATCCCCACCATGATGGCGGTGTCCATCCTGCTCAACGTCGGCATGTGGCTGGAACGTTGGATGATCGTCTCGCCCACGTTGTCCCAGTCGTTCTATCCCTGGTCGTGGGACGTGATGTGGCCGACCCTCACCTCCTGGGCTATCGTGCTGGGCAGTTTCGGTTGGTTCGGCCTGCTGTTCCTGGTGTTCGTGAAGATCTTCCCGTCGGTCTCCATGTATGAGGTCAAGGAAATGGTTTACCACCGCAAGCTCGCCACTGAAAAGGCGGCGGCGCGCGTCGGCGGTGCCGCACCCGCCTATGGCGCACACATGAAGAAGGAGGACGCGGTATGAAAAAGAGCCACCGCCTACTCGGCCTGTTCAGCAATTTTGAGGAGGCCACCAAGGCCATTTACGATATCCGCGCCAACAAGGTGAGCGGCGTTTCCGTTAAAGATGTGACCCTGATCTCGCCTATCGAGCACCCGGAGGTCGAAGAGGCGCTCGGCGATCGCGGCGTGCACGTGCAGTTCTTCACACTGTTCGGGGGATTGTTCGGCCTGATCGGCAGTTGGGTGTGGATCTCTGCGGCGCAGGCCACCTTTCTGGTTCAGCCGCAGGGCGGCAAGCCGGTAGTGACCCTGGTCACCAACTTCGTATTGAATTACGAGATGATGATCCTGGGCGGCGTGCTATTCACACTGATAGGTCTCCTGGTCGGCGCGCGCTTGCCGTCGCGCCCCGGTACGCTTTACAGCGAAAAAATCAGTCTGGATCAGATCGGCATCCTGCTGGAGGTTAATGAACCTAATCTGGCGCCGCTGAAGTCGCTGTTCCACCAACACAATGTAGTCGAAATACGCGAAGAGATCATTCGATGAAAGCCCTGCGCCTGTTCCTTGTCTTGCCGTTGCTCGCTCCGGTGCTTGTCTATGCCTGGCCGTGGTCGCAGGATATGATGAATCAACCCAGTGTCAAGCCACAGGAGCCGTCCAACAGCGGGCAATTGGCGCCCTTCCCACGGCGCTCGGTTCCTGTGCAAGGCATAGCAACCCAGACGGCCAGCCGTGAAGAGGCCAAGGATCTGATCAACCCGTTCCCACCAGATGAGGCCTCGATCAAAAAGGGACGTGTGCTGTTTCGCATCGTCTGCGCCGCCTGTCACGGGCAGACCGGCAAGGCTGATTCTCCTGTGACGGACAAGATCGGTGCGATTGACCTCACCTCGGACTATGCACAGAAGGATCTCACCGAAGGCTGGGTCTACGGCACCATCACCCACGGCGGTGCGGTAATGCCGCCCTATGGCGTTCCGGCAGGCGGAGTCGGTTCGAATGATCTGTCACCGGAAGAGCGTTGGCATGTCGTCAACTATGTGCGTCACGCCTTGACCAAAGAGCCGGCCGAGCCCGCTCCCCAACAAGCTGCCGCTCCACAAGCAGCGACTCAATAACAGGTTAGAGGAGTAATGATTTAATGGAAAACTTGGGCTTCGGCAGCTGGTCGGTGCTGACCACGAATTTTTTAATCATCCTCTACATGGCGCTGGGGACGATCACCCTGTCGGCGCTGCTGCACATGGCCAACGCCAAGTGGCGCTTCCAGGTACGCAACCTCGTGGCAAGCCTCGCGGTGTTGTTCCCGGTGGCGTTCGTGCTGCTGCTCATCCTTCTGTTTAACGGCGAGCATACCTTCCAGTGGCTGGCCCATGCCAAAGAGGGCGAACATCACTTGCCAGGTTGGCACAACTACACCTTCCTGGTGGCGCGTGAGATCATCGGATTCATCGTAGTCGTTGGGTTGTACGGCCTGTTTCTTAGATACCAGAAACTGAGCGAGACCGATCCCTCACCCGCGATCGCGCGCACCTTCCGCAATATT
>DATMXC010000158.1:0-3445 GCA_035561915.1 Gammaproteobacteria bacterium | reverse complement strand
GTCATGATACACTGTGCGCGCATTGGCGCAGACACTGTACAGCGTTTCCTTAAATCCATGCCGCTTGCCGAACAACACCGCGTCGTATTCAAGTCCGTTGACGACTCCACCACTTCTGGAGAACTGAGCGTGCAGGTCTATAGCGACCATGAACGACTGATGCGGTCGCTCAAGATCTGGGGATTGTGCTGGCTGCTGGCGCTGCTGTCGGTGCCGATCCTCGGCGCGCACTGGTTTTTGGTGCCCGGGTTTCTCATCGCGGGCCCTATCATGGGCTATCGCCGTTATCACCAGCATTCGATCAGCGTTAAGGTGACGGGGGCATGTCCCCGTTGTCATAGTGAAATCAGCCTCGCCCTGGAACCGCGCGAGCAGCTTCCGCTACACAAGTATTGCCCGCAGTGCAGCACCCCGCTGCATATTGTTGACGCCGCCACCGGGAGCTAAAAAATGCGCAGCGTATTTGCAGTAGTACTGGCCGTTATCATTATGGCGTGTGGGCTCGCCGCGCTGGGCATACTGTTCTACAACGTGGCGGTGCTGATTAACAACTGGCTGAATCCGTTGTAAGTGGGTTAGCAGGCTGTTGAAAAACAGCCTGCGTGCGGCTCACGGATGGGCCGGGTTGAAAAAGCCCATGGAAGGGCTTTTTCAACAATCTATCAGCCGAGAAACAGCGTGTAAACGGGGTTCCCCGCCTCCTCGCAATAGTTATACCCCACCTCTTTTAGAAAGCCCTGAAATTCCGCGTGCTCGGCGGACGGGATTTGAATGCCGACCAGCACGCGCCCGTAGGCCGCGCCGTGATTGCGGTAGTGAAACAGGCTGATGTTCCAGCGCTGCCCGATGCGGTTCAGAAAATGCAGCAGGGCGCCGGGCCGTTCGGGAAACTCAAAACGATAGAGCACCTCGTGTGCGACCTTATTGTTGCTGTGACCGCCCACCATGTAGCGGATGTGCATCTTGGCCATCTCGTTGTCCGTCATGTCCAACACCGGATAACCCTTGGCGCGCAAATGGGCGATGAGCTTTTCCTTTTCCACCGGGCCGTCGTGCATCTGAACGCCGGCGAACACGTGGGCCTCGTTCGGGTCGTGATAGCGGTAATTGAATTCGGTGATGCTGCGGTTGCCGATGGCGTCGCAAAATTCGCGGAAGCTGCCCGGCCGCTCAGGGATGGTCACCGCCAGCAACGCCTCGCGCTGCTCACCCAGTTCGGCGCGCTCCGCGACGTGGCGCAACCGGTCAAAGTTCATGTTGGCGCCGCTGTTGATGGCGACGAGGGTCTGGTTGGCGAGGCCCTCGCGCTCGATGTATTTCTTGAGCCCCGCCACGGCGAGCGCCCCGGCCGGCTCGGCGATGGAGCGGGTATCGTCGAAGATGTCCTTGATGGCGGCGCAGATCTCGTCGGTACTGACCAGAATCACTTCGTCCACGCAGGTTTGCGCGATACGAAACGGCTCCTCGCCCACCTGGCGCACAGCGACCCCATCGGCGAAGATGCCGACGTGATCGAGCACCACGCGCCGGCCGGCGCGCAGGGCCTCGTACAAACACGCCGCGTCGTCCGGCTCGACCCCGATTACCTTGACCTCTGGCCGCAGTTGCTTGACGTAGGCCGAGACCCCTGCGATCAGACCACCGCCGCCCACCGGCACAAAGATCGCGTATATCGGGTCGGCGTGCTGGTGCAGGATCTCCATCCCCACCGTGCCCTGGCCCGCGATGACCTCCGGGTCGTCGTACGGGTGTATGAAGGTCATGCGCTGTTCGGCGGCGAGCCGCATGGCGTGCTCATAAGCGTCATCATAGGTATTGCCGTGCAGCACGATCTCCGCGCCGAGGTTGCGCACCGACTGCACCTTGATGTCGGGCGTGGTCTTGGGCATGACGATGAGCGCCCGGATGCCGCGCCGTTCCGCCGCGAGCGCCACGCCTTGGGCATGATTGCCCGCCGAGGCGGTGATGACACCCTGCTTGAGCTGCTCGGCGCTGAGCCCGGAGATCTTGTTATAGGCCCCGCGCAGTTTGAAGGAAAACACCGGCTGCAGGTCCTCGCGCTTCAGCAGTACGCGATTCCCCACCCGCCGCGACAGAGAAGGCGCTGGGTCCAGCGAGGTCTCCAGCGCCACGTCATAGACATGGGCCTTGAGGATCTTTTCGATATAGCGTTCAGGCATCCGGCTACGTTATCAGAAATCGCCGGGCTTTGTCACAGCCGGCCCTTCATTCCGGGCCTCATAACAGGTATTCTTAGCCTCTAAGAACGCGCTGACGAGAACGCTGATGACCAAAGACGAAATAAAACAGGCGGTGGCCAAGGCCGCCCTGGAATATGTGCAAGCGGGAACGGTGATTGGCGTGGGCACCGGCTCCACGGCCAATTTTTTTATTGATGCGCTGGCCGGCATCAAACACAAGATCGAAGGTGCGGTAGCAAGCTCGGTCGCCACCGCCAACCGCCTCAAGGGGCACGGCATTTTGGTACTGGAGCTAAACGAAACCGGCGATCTGCCCTTGTACGTGGACGGCGCCGATGAGGCCACTCAGCACCTGCACCTCATCAAGGGTGGCGGCGGTGCACTGACCCGCGAAAAAATCGTGGCAGCGGCCAGTAAAAAATTCGTGTGCATCGCGGATGAGTCCAAGCTGGTCGGCGTGCTGGGCGAATTTCCGCTGCCAATCGAGGTGATCCCGATGGCGCGCAGCTTCGTGGCACGCCAGCTTGTCAAACTGGGTGGCAACCCGATGTTGCGCGAGAACTTCACCACCGACAACGGAAATCTGATCCTCGACGTGCGCGGCTTGCAGATCCTGGAACCCGCCAAACTCGAAGCGACGCTCAACAACATCCCCGGCATCGTCACCAACGGCCTGTTCGCCATCCGGCCCGCAGATGTACTACTGTTGGGATCTGAAAAGGGAGTCCGCCGCATTTCTTAAGTTATGTCGCGCGCACTGATAATCACCGGCCTGTGCTTGGTCATTCTCGGCGTGTTGTGGCCCTGGCTGCAAAAGGCCGGACTCGGCCGGTTGCCCGGTGATATCATAATGGAGCGCAACGGGTTTCGGCTTTATTTTCCGATCACGACCGCTATCATTGTCAGCATTGTTATCAGCCTGATCTTTTGGCTGATGCGTAGATAGTGCCCTATCGAGGAGAGCGAATATGTTGAAAAAACCCGACGTCAAACATGATGCCTTATCTCAATTACTGCGTGATGGCAAAACCGCCGACTTCAATTTTCGCAAGGCCCAGGGCGAGAAGTGCGATCTCACCAGCACCGATTTTCGCGGCCTGGACTTGCGGGGGCTCGATGCCGCGGGGCTCGATTTTAGCAACAGCTATTTTCGTCAAGCCGACCTGCGCGGCATCGACTTCACGCAAAGCAAACTGGAGGGCGCCAGCATCAACGGGTCAAAAGTATCCGGCACTTACTTCCCC